>JAITPZ010000112.1 GCA_031289165.1 Synergistaceae bacterium | reverse complement strand
ATAATCAACTCATTTTGCTTACTGTACCGCCCCATTCCAGTCTCCTTTCTTTTATTGATATTGATAATCTTTATTATATATTCATTATCTCATATTGTCAATGGGCGTCCAGGAGCGTTACATTTTCATATTTTGTTTCGCAAAATACGCGTAACTGCAAGACAAACGCATGAGTATCGCAAAAACATATTGCAAATACTTATTTTGCTTGTTTGTTTTACCTGAACATTTTTACATAAGATTTAAAGTGTCTTATAACAAGGATTTATACACTCATGCGTTTGCCCTGCTCAGGCTCCCTTTTTCAGCAGATATTTCCTCAGCTTCTCCAGCATCTCATCGTAAACCAGGGGTTTGCCCATGTGGTCGTCCATGCCGGCCGCGAGGCACCTTTCCACGTCCTCACGAAACACGTTGGCCGTCATCGCGATGATGGGAACGTCCCTCGCCCCCGGGGTACCGAGTTCCCGGATGCGGCGCGTGGCCTCGTAGCCGTCCATTTCGGGCATCTGCACGTCCATGAAGATCATGCCGTACCGGTCCGGCGCCTTCTCGTACATCTCCACCGCCTCCGCTCCGTTCACCGCGCAGTCGATCGCCAGGGCGGTCGGCTCCAGGAGGGTCAGCACGATCTCGCGGTTGATCTCCACGTCCTCGGCCAGCAGCACGCGGTGCCCCCTGAAACAGCCCTTTTCGTCGAGCCGCTGCGTGGGTTCCGCCGCGATCTCCACGCCGAGACGCTCGTTGATGCGGTCGACGATGTCGGAGGGGAAAAGGGGTTTGGGCAAAAATCGATCCACTCCGGCGCTCTTCGCTTCGTCCGCAATCTGGTTCCAGTCCACGGACGAGATCATGACGATCATGGAGTTGTCCGGGCGATGCTCCTTTATCCACCGGGCAAGCTCGATGCCGCTCATGTCCGGCATGTCCCAGTCGATGAAATACAGGTCGTAGAAGCCGTTCTCCGAGACGAGGGCGATGGCCTGCTCTCCGCCGGTCGTGATGTCGCAGGCGATGCCCCACTGCTGCGTCATGTTTTCGAAGTACTCCCCCGTTTCCGGCGCGTCGTCCACCACGAGGATGCGGATGCTGCTCGCGTCCGTTGCGGGCGCCGGGAAGCCGCGGGCCGCCTCCGAGCCCCGTTTCGCCTGCAGGGTAAAGGCAAAGGTGGACCCCTTGCCGGGTTCGGACTCCACCCATATCCGCCCGCCCATCATCTCCACGATGCGCTTCGAGATAGCGAGTCCGAGGCCGGTGCCGCCGAACTTCCGCGACGTGCTGCTGTCCGCCTGCTGGAAAGACGTAAACAGGCGCGCCTGCTGTTCCTGAGTGAGCCCTATTCCCGTGTCGCTCACCTCGACCCGGATGACGCACAGGCCGTCCTCTTCCCCTTCCAGAGTCGTGCCGAGCCGTATGGCGCCGCCATCGGGCGTGAACTTCACGGCGTTGGTCAGGAGGTTCGTGATGACCTGCGCCAGGCGCTGGTCGTCGCCGATCAGCGTGCGCGGGATGTTGCCGTCGAGGCGCACGTGGAGAATCTGGTGCTTTTCCTCCGCGCGGAAGTTGACGATGTTCACCGTCTTTTGCAGCGTTTTTTCGAAGCCGAACTCCACGAACGAAAGCTCGAATTTGTTGGCCTCGATTTTCGACATGTCCAGGATGTCGTTGATGACGCCGAGCAAATGCGTGGAGGCGTCCTCTATTTTCTTCAGGCAGTAGTTCTTTCGCTCGATGTCGGAGGAGGTTTTCGCTATGGCGGTCATTCCGATGATCGCGTTCATGGGCGTGCGCATCTCGTGGCTCATGTTCGCCAGAAAGTC
Organism: Synergistaceae bacterium; assembly: GCA_031289165.1. Taxonomy (GTDB): domain Bacteria; phylum Synergistota; class Synergistia; order Synergistales; family Aminobacteriaceae; genus JAISSA01. The sequence goes on along the minus strand of JAITPZ010000112.1, from coordinate 3,053 downwards.
GCTCTTCGCCCGCGTGGCCGCGAAGGCCGCCTCGATCCGCTCCTGCAGGGTATTCACCATCGTTTTCAGGGCCTCGGAGAGCTTCCGGCTCTCGCCCTGTCCGGTGACGCTGAGTTTTTCCCGCAGCTTTTCGCGCGCGGCCTCCGACGTCTCGTATTCGCCCCCCGAGATGATGGCCGACGCCTCGATCAGCTCCTCCAGGGGGTGAACGATGCTCTGGGCGAGAAGGCACAGCACGATGAAGGCCACCAGAAAAATGACGCCCGAGGTCAGCACGATGGTGCGCAGCAGCTCGTAGGAGGACTCCAGCATCTCGCTCTTCTCGAAAATCACGGCGAGCTTCCAGCCGGTCATGCCCATGGTGCGGGTCACGATATATTCGTCGGTCTTCCACTCCGCCGCGCCGTCGTACACGCCGTCCGGAAGGGACGCTATGCGCCTGCGCGACTCGGAGTACTCCGCGGGGGGCCTGCCGACGTACTCGGAATGGCGCCCGTCCATGATGATCCGCCCGTTCGCGTCGAAGATCACGATATAGCCCGTCTTGAGGATACGCCGCCTGTCGAGGTCCTCCGTCAGGCTCTGCAGGCTGAAGTCCACGCCGAGCAGACCCAGCGGCCTCTCCTCGAGGTCGCGGGTCTTGACCATGATGCTGCAGACCGCGCCGCCGCCGGTGGTCAGGTAGGGTGAGGTTATGGTCACGTCGTTTTCGTCCGCCATGGCCTCTTTGTACCAGGAGCGCTGACGCGGATCGTAGCCGGCCGACTTGATGTGTCCCTCGGGGGCCTGGGCGTACTGCCCGTCGTCGTTGGCCATGAACACCAGTCCGTAATTGAAGTTGGATTTCCCCACCCGAATGAACTCGTCGTAAATATGCCGCTCGTACGGCGGATGGCGGGCGTAAAGCAGCGTCGTCGTCTCGGTGGTGCTGAGATAACTGGTCAGCCTGCCGCGCGAGTTTCGCACCACGGGCAGCCCCGCCAGATACCTGATGCCCATGGTCCCGGGCTCCATGAAGGTCCGGACGCGTTCATCGATCCGCTCCAGCTGGTTGAAGGCCATGGCGTGGAAGGTGTCGCTCGCCGAGTCCCGGGTCGAGGAAAAGACGATGAGAGAGATGCTCCCATACGCCAGGCTGAGGCAAACGGAAAAAATCAGAATCAGACGCGTGCGGATGGACATATCAGTCCTCCTTTGAGGCCACGCCAGAAATTATGGAGCCCGGATCATGGATTCGCATAAAAACCTCCCTCTCCCCGTTGGGAGTGGAACTGTATTTTCCAGGTTCAGCATGTCAAACTGCTCCGTTATTATAATACATACCTGAACGCGAAAGTTCCGCATCCCGTTTTTCGGTCCGCGGTCCGGGTTATAATAAGGTAAGCGCGTGAGCGCAGGGTTCGGATCCGGCGCGGTCACCTGCGTAATTATCACCTGTAAGCAAATCGGGAGGGGAAAACGATGATCAGAACGCGGAAAAATTACCTCGCTTCTCTGAAAAAAATGCGGGCGAATATCCACAAAAACGGCGAACTCATCACCGACGTCACCACGCATCCCGCCACGAGGCGGGCCGTGGAGAGCCACGCCAGATGTCTCGAGAACGCGCGGGATCCCGAGTACAGAGATCTCCTCGTGACCCGCTCGAACCTGACGGGAGAGGAAATCCTGCGCTTCAACGGCCTGATGTACGGCCCGGAGGACCTGTTGGCCAACATGAAGCTGAAACGCCTCAACTACCACACGACCGGCAGCTGCGTCGGGGGAATGTGCGTGGGCTGGAATGCCTGCAATACCATGTGGGCGGTCACCGCCGACATCGACCGGGAGACCGGAAGCGACTATCAGGGACGGCTGAAAAAGTGGCTCGTCTCCGCCGAAAAGCACGGGCTGATGGTGGCGGGCGCTCTGACGGACGCCAAGGGGAACCGATCCCTCAAACCCTCTCAGCAGGCCGACCCGGACGTCCACGTGCGGCTCGTGGAGAAGCGGGCGGACGGTATCGTCGTCCGCGGAGGCAAGCTCATGATCTGCGGCGTCGCCGCGTCGGACGAAATTTTCATCCTGCCCGGGAACGCTTATAAAGAGGAAGATAAGGACTTCGCCCTGTCCTTCGCGATACCGCGGGACATCGCGGGACTGACCATCGTGGAGGCCCGCAGACCCGGCGACGACCGGGATTATCAGGAGGGCTTCGACGTCCCGGAGACCGGGCCCGCCCAGTCGTGGCTCTTTTTCGAGGACGTATTCGTCCCGAACGACAGGGTGTTCATGTGCGGGGAGTTCAAACACACCGGAAAGGTGATCCAGTCCTTTACGGCCAACTACCGGGCCTGTATCGGCGCCTGCGTGGCCGGACAGGGCGACGTGATGGCGGGCGCGGCCGTCAACATGGCCCGCGCCGGCGGCCTGGCCCTGAAGACGTTCATGGACAAGCTGATTCAGATGGCGATCAACAACGAGACGACGTATGGCCTCGGCGCGGGGGCCATCGCCTTCGGGGCAAGGGACCCGTCGGGCGTCTGGATCGCCGACAGCCTGCTGGCCCACACCAACAAGGTGCAGGTGGCGACGCTGCCCTACGAGACCAAGCGGCTGTGTCAGGAGATCGGCGGCGGCATCGTCGAGACCGGCTGTATGCCCTCGTACCGGGACTTTACCGACGAAAAATACGGCGCTCTGGTTCAGAAGTACCTGAAGGCCGGGGACTGTTCCGCGGAGTCCCGCGCCAGGGCGGCGCGCCTGTCCGAGTGGCTGACGATCGGGTCCGGAGTGCCGGGCTGTATGCACGGCGGCGGATCGCCGGACGGCGCGAGGCTGGTCGTGCGCGCGGCCACCCCCTTCGAGAGGTACGCGGAGTACGCGAAAAAGATCGCCGGCATCGAAGAAGATCTCGGGGACCCCGTTAAAAAGTGAATCGGCCGCGCTCGCCCGGACGGTCGGACACGCCTGGTCAAAAGCGGCGGGTGAGGGAGGCGGTCGAGAACCCGACGCCTCCCCTCGCGTTCATCTATATTGAAATCTCCTCTCCGTTCCACGGGCGCGTCGCCTCC
>JAITPZ010000109.1 GCA_031289165.1 Synergistaceae bacterium | reverse complement strand
CGGGACTCGATGTTAAGGCTTTCCAGGTATTTCATGACGGCAAGAGGCGAGACCTCGATTGGCTTATTCAAGGTCAGAGTCGTCAGCCAGCGGTTGGACGCGCTCCACTCCGGCTCAGGCATGAACGTTACCCCCTCGATATCACCCAGCTCTTCGGCGTAGCGGTCGAAAATTCCGCGGCGCGCGGCGACGCGTTCTTCTATGTGCAGCATCTGCCCTCTTCCCAGTCCGGCGAGCACGTTGCTCATGCGGTAGTTCCAGCCCAACGTCGAATGCTGATACCACGGCGCGGGGTCGCGTGCCTGCGTCGAGAGAAAGCGTGCGCGGGCGATGGCCTCGACGTCGTCGGAGAGCAGCATGCCCCCGCCGGAGGTCGTCACGATCTTATTGCCGTTGTACGAAAAAACCGAGAACTTCCCGAAGGATCCCGTCCGTCTGCCCCTGTAGCGCGAGCCCAGCGACTCCGCCGCGTCCTCGATGACGGGCGCGCCGTACTGGTCGCACAGAGCGAGTATCGGGTCCATATCGCAGCTCTGCCCGTACAGGTTGACGATGATCACGGCTTTGGGCAGCCTGTTTTCCCTGCGGGCGTCCACAAAAGCGCGCTCCAGCGCCTGCGGGCTCATATTCCACGACTCCGGTTCCGCGTCGATGAAAACGCACTCGACGCCGTTATGGTAGAAGGGCGCGATCGTCGCGGCGAAGGTCAGCGACGAGCAGAATACGACGTCCCCCCGCCCGACGTTCAGCAGCTCCCCCGCCAGATGCAGGGCCGCCGTTCCCGAGACGAGGGCGAGGCCGGCCTTCACGCCGGCGAACTCGGCCGTCTCCCGCTCGAACGCCTCGACGTGAGGCCCCAGAGGCGCGATCCAGTTAGTGGCGAAGGCCTCCTCGATCATTTTCATCTCGTCCCCGCTCATATGGGGAGGAGAAAGATATATTCGCATTCGCTCCACCGCATTTGTCTCCTTAACAAATAATTCTAATTTGAGAAATTATATCCCGAAAATCACGGATTGCGGGTCCGTCATATCTGCTTATAATTTTTTGGTCATCATTGGTCAAAAATTAAATAGATTTCGGGAGGGATTGCCATGGATTTCAATAAATTGACTCGAAAAAGCCAGGAGGCTCTGGCGGAGGGACAGAGCATCGCCGTATCGCACAAAAATCAGGAGGTGGACGTCGAGCACCTGCTGATGGCCCTGCTGCAGGACGGGGAGGGCCTGATTCCGCGCATGCTGCGCCGCATGGACGTCGATCCGCACACCCTGCTTCAGCTCGTCACGGGCGAGGTTTCGAAAAAACCCAAAATCACGGGCGGAGGCGTGGAGGCGGGTAAGGTCTACGTCACGCAGCGGCTGAACGGCCTGCTGGTGAAGGCCGAGGAGAAGGCGAAGGGGCTGAAGGACGAGTACGTTTCCGTCGAACACCTCTTCATGGTGATGCTCGACGAGGGCACGGGCACGAACCTCGGGAAAATTCTGAACCGCCTGGGGCTGACCTCCGAGCGTTTTCTGAAGGCCCTGACCGAGGTTCGCGGCTCGCAGCGGGTGCAGAGCGCCGACCCCGAGGCGACGTACGAGGCCCTCGAAAAATACGGTCGGGACCTCGTGGCGATGGCGCGCGAGGGCAGGCTCGACCCCGTCATCGGGCGCGACGATGAGGTTCGACGCGTCATTCGCATCCTCAGTCGCAAGACGAAGAACAACCCCGTTCTGATCGGAGACCCCGGCGTCGGGAAGACGGCCATCGTGGAGGGACTCGCCCAGCGCATCGTCCGCGGCGACGTCCCCGAGGGGCTGAAGGATCGGACGGTTTTCGCGCTCGACATGGGATCGCTCATCGCGGGCGCGAAGTTCCGGGGAGAGTTCGAGGAGCGCCTGAAGGCCGTCCTGAACGAGGTGAAGCAGAGCGACGGGCGGATTCTCCTTTTCATCGACGAGCTCCACACGATCGTGGGGGCCGGTGCAGCCGAGGGGGCGGTGGACGCGGGGAACATGCTGAAGCCCATGCTGGCGCGGGGGGAATTGCACTGCATCGGCGCGACCACAGTGGACGAGTACCGAAAGTACATCGAAAAGGACGCGGCCCTCGCCCGGCGCTTTCAGCCCGTGCACGTGGAGCAGCCGAACGTCGAGGACACGGTCTCCATCCTGCGCGGTATCCGCGAGAAGCTGCAGGTCCACCACGGCGTCCGCATTCGGGACAACGCGCTCGTCGCCGCGGCGACGCTTTCCAATCGCTACATCACCGACCGGTTTCTGCCGGACAAGGCCATCGACCTGGTGGACGAGGCCTGCGCCATGATTCGAACGGAGATCGATTCCCTGCCCTCCGAGCTGGACGCCGCGGGCAGGCGCGTGATGAAGCTCGAAATCGAGGAAGCCGCGCTGAAACGCGAGGTGGAGGGCGGGCCGGAGGCCTCCCTGAGTTCAAACAGGGATTCCGCATCTCAGGAGCGCCTGAAAACCCTTCAGAAGGAGCTTCAGGAGGCGAAAACGGAATCGGATGCCCTTCGCGCCCAGTATGAGGCGGAAAAAAGTTCAATAACGAGCGTGCGTGAGCTGCGGAGCCGTATCGACGAAATCAGGGCTCAGATCGAAAAGGCCGAACACGAGTACGACCTGAACAAAGTGGCCGAGCTGCGTTACGGAAAACTGCAGCAGATGGAGCAGGAATTGAAGGAAAAGGAGGACGCGATCGCGAAACGGGACGGGCAGAGCAGCCTGCTGCGCGAGGAGGTCACGGAGAACGAGATCGCGGACATCGTCAGCCGCTGGACGGGCATCCCCGTGACGCGGCTGGTCGAGGGCGAGCGCGAGAAGCTGCTGAAGCTCGACGAAATCCTGCACCGGCGCGTCGTCGGTCAGGACGAGGCGGTCGGGCTCGTGGCCGACGCGGTGCTTCGGGCGCGCAGCGGAATCCGGGACCCCAGGCGTCCCATAGGCTCGTTCATCTTTCTGGGCCCGACCGGCGTGGGCAAGACGGAGCTGGCAAAGACCCTGGCCGAGGCCCTGTTCGACAGCGAGGAAAGCCTCGTGCGCATTGACATGTCGGAGTACATGGAAAAGCACTCGGTCTCCCGCCTCGTCGGCGCGCCTCCCGGCTACGTGGGCTATGAGGAGGGCGGACAGCTCACCGAGGCGGTGCGGCGCCGTCCCTACTCGGTGATCCTCTTCGACGAGATCGAGAAGGCCCACCCCGACGTGTTCAACATCCTGCTCCAGATTCTGGACGACGGGCGCATCACGGACGGCCAGGGGCACGTCGTGAACTTCAAAAATACGGTTGTGATCATGACCAGCAACATCGGCGCCCCGACTCTGCTGGAAGGCATCACCCCGGACGGACAGATCACGGAGGCGGCTCGCAAAAGCGTTATGGAGGACCTGCGCGCCTCGTTTCGCCCCGAGTTTCTGAACCGCGTCGACGACGTCGTCCTGTTCAGGCCGCTGCAGAGGGAGGAGATCCGCAGCATCGTCCGCCTGCTTCTGGACGACCTCTCGTCCCGCCTGAACGACCGGCGGATCACGCTTTCCTTCAGCGATGAAGCGGTGGATTTCATCGCCGACGCCGGATACGATGCCGTGTACGGCGCGCGCCCGCTGAAACGCTATATCGTGCACGGCGTCGAGACGCGCCTCGCCCGCAGCCTGATAGCCGGGGGCATCGAGGACGGGACGAACGTGACCGTTGTCCTCGAGGACGACGCGCTCGCCTTTAAATTTGAAAAGGCGTGAATACCTGGGACCTGAGACCTGTAATGTCCCCTTTAAAAAGGACCCCGGTGTGTTTATCGCCTGATTTGTGATAAGCTTACCGTGGTGCAGGCAACGCGGAGACAGGAGGGGGAGGGGAACAGTTTGCTTTACGAGTTGATGTCCAACGGATCTCTGGCAGGGCTGCCGCAGGCGTCCCTTCCTGAAGGGATTCCGGATATACCGGGTCCGAAAGTTATTCTTTTGCTGCCGTACAACCGCTATCTTCTGGGGCACAGCTTCATGCGCAACTACGAGCGCTGGATATGGGGAAAGCCGGGAACCGAGCCGCAGGAGATCTTTTTATACGAAGACGAATCGCGGTCGCTTGTTCTCGACGCTTCCATGCATGTCACGCTGTCGGCGGGGGTGGTGACGCAGATTCGCAACGCGCTGCTGATTCAGATGCCGCCGCCGGGCGAGCATTTGCCCACGGTTCTTATTCTTCGCGGTATCCTGAAGGACCATCCGATATTCAGGGATGAAGGGCTGGTCCAGAACGAGCCGGCGTTCACGGCTCAGATGGAAAAGGACTCCATTCTGCAGATGATCTACTGGACCGTGCGTTTCGCCCTTTTTCGCGGGGAGTTCGAGGCGATCGCCCGCACCAAGACGTGGCTGAGAACGGCGTCGGAGCTTTTCGAGAGCGGCGCTCACTCGCCCAGGGTGTGGTTTTCGCTGACGCCTCTGCCGGGCGCGCGGGAGCTGACCGAGCTCGAATCGCTGTCCTTCTCCGTGGACGACCTGCAGCGCATGGTTTCGCAGAGTGCGATGCCCGTGGTTCTCTTCAGCAAGGCGGGCTATCTGGTTCTGTCGGATTTTGGGGGATCGGGGGCCGCGGCCTTTCGCGTGTGGGTATTCCTGCCCGCGCCCCTCTGGAACGAGATGAGGGAGCGCCGGAAGCTTTCCATTCGCGATCTCGTGATCTCGGCGTGGGGCTACTGCGACGCGGTACACGCCGTCACTGAGCGTTGCCGTTACGCGCCCACCGATTTCGGGAGCGTTTTGTCGACGCACTGACCACAGACGGCGGGAAAGGTTTTCAGCGAAGTTAAAAGGCGCCCGTTCCGCAGGTTATGACGCATGGACCCCCGACGCATGAGATGTTGGGGGTTTTGTTATATTCTGGCCACATCCTGACGAGGGGATTTGATCGCATGTCGGTGGAAAAATTTCTGGCTTATGAGGCGGAGGACTACTACGCGCAGCGCGGCTGGCTTCTGGGTAAGGGGAAATGCGGCGGCAAGGCGAAGGGTCTGGCCTATGCGCACACGGTTCTGATCGACTCTCCGCTCGCGCAAAAGGTGGAACTGCCCGCCCTTTCCCACGTCGTTTCGACGGAGGTGTTCGAGGATTTTCTGCATTCGAACGGGCTGGATGACCTTTATGACGAGGAGAACTGGGAGAGCGTCCAGGCGCGCCTCTCGGTCGCGTCGTTTTCCGAAACGCTGAAGGCCGACCTCAGAAGCATCCTGCAGGACTTCGAAAAAATCGGGAACCCCCCTCTGGTCGTTCGATCCAGCTCCCTGATGGAGGACTCCGTCGATCTGGCGTTCGCGGGGAAGTACGATTCGTTCTTTTCCGCCAACATCCGGGACATGGACTGGCGCATGGCGAAGCTGGAGGAGTGCCTCCGCGCGGTGTGGGTCTCCACGTTCAACCCCTCCGCGCGCAAGTACCGAAGCAAGCACGGCAAGGTCCATAGCGAGGAGTCCATGGCCGTCATCGTTCAGTCGATGATCGGCAAAGACCGCAATCGCATCTACTACCCCAAGCTGGCGGGGACCATTTTTTCCCGCATCTTCCGACGCCCCTCGCCCCGAATCCGCAAGGAGGACGGGATGATGTGCATCTGCTTCGGCATCGGCACGCGCGCGGTCGACAGGGGCGCGGCCCGCAGCTTCTACCTGACCAATCCCTCCCTGCGCCCGTCGGGGAACTCGCCCGAACGCATCGCGGGGTCCAGCCAGGAGTTCTTTGACTACATCGATCGCAACACGGGAGAGATCAGGACCGGTTTCATCCGGGACTGGCTTTCCGTTTTATCCGGAAACCACAAAGACCTCGATCAGTATATCGAGTTTTACGACGAGGACAGCGACATGCTGCTTCCTCACAGCATCTATACCTCCAGGGCGGGAATGCGCCCGCTGGTCTCCTTCCCCGACTTCCAGAAGCGACAGACGTACCTCTTCGAGCTGGTGCACGACCTGATCAAGGTCATGGAGGATCAGCTCGCCCTCCCCGTGGACATGGAGTTCACGTACGACACGACGACGAAGGACTTCCGTCTGGTTCAGCTTCGCCCCCTCACCCACTTCAAGGAGATGTCGCGCGTAGAGGTCCCCGACGTCCCGCCCGAAAAGGTCATCTTCCGGGGCGACCGCATGGTCAGCAACGGCAGGCTCCGCTACATCCCCTACCTGGTCTACGTCGAGCCGCTCAAATACCTGAACGAATGGGACCCCTCCGGCGCAGCCCACGCCGTGGGGGTGCTGAACGAGAAGCTGAAGGGGA
>JAITPZ010000003.1 GCA_031289165.1 Synergistaceae bacterium | reverse complement strand
AGACACTGAGGGCAGTATAATTTTGAAAAGAGGTGCAAAATTCGTGAGCTGACCTCGAAGAAATGACGTTCGGAAGAACGGTGAAAAGCTGGGAGTGTACGGAAGTCTTGTTGGAAGATAAGCATCGGTGTCTTTTACGATGGGATTTTCGGTCGCGGTTCAGTCTCTCGCGTCGATCATCTTTTGAAGCGTTTGGATCCGGTCTATCACCGGCGGATGCGTCGCGTACAGGTGGCTCACAAAACTCAAAAAACCGTTTTGATCGGCCGGGTTGGCAATGCACAGATTCCCCACCAGCGGGCTCGAATCGAGGACTTCGACCCTTGGATCCTGAACGATCTTCGACAGAGCACGTGCGAGCGATCCGGGGTCATGGGTGATTCGCGCCGCCGTGGCGTCTGCCTGATACTCTCGGCGTCGCGATAGGGCAAAGCGCAAAAGCGGGGCTACAAGGTAACCGAACACCAGACAGCCGAGCGCCGCTATGAGGAAGATCCCCCCGCCTTTATCGCTGTCTTTGTTTCTGCTGCGACTACAGGCCATCCGGAGCAGCATCTCGCCCAGGAAGATGAAACATCCGATACCGGCTATCGTGATGAGCATCAGTCGGGTGTCGCGGTTGCCAATGTGCCCGAGTTCATGAGCGATTACCGCTTGGAGTTCGAGGCGATCCAGTTTTTCGACGATCCCCTCCGTCAGGGCGATCGAGGCCGTTTGCGGCGTCCGCCCCGTAGCGAACGCATTCAGCGACGGGTCATCGATCAGGTATATTTTGGGAGTGGGCAGGCCGGCCATGATAGCCGTGTTCTCGACGAGGCGGAAAAGTTCGAGATGCTCTTCCCTGGTGACCGGCCGTGCGTGAGCCGCGCCCAATATCATGCCGTCGCCGCCGAAGCAGGAAAACACGATCCACAGAGACACGACCAGAATAATCCACGGGTAACACTTCAGCGCCAAATCAAACCCCGCGCTCCAGGTGCCTCGGACGAGGATCCCCATCCGCCAGGTGAGGGAGGGATCCAGGCCGACGAGAAATCCGCAGAACAGATACAGCACCACAAACAGCGCGATCGGAAAAGCGCACAGAATCAGCACGGTCCTGCGGGTGTTGGAGGCGATGTGATCGTAAACGTTCACGGCCCGACGTGAATTTTAGAACTGAACCCTGACCGGCCTCGAGACCTCGGCCCTCTCGCTCTCGTCGAGCTCGAAAAAGGCGAGCTTCTCGAAGTGGAACATGCCGGCTATCAGCATGCTCGGGAAGGTCTCCACGCGGTTGTTGAAGCTCAGGACCATCGAGTTGAAGAAACGGCGCGACGCCTGAATTTTATCCTCGGTGTCGGTGAGCTCTCGCTGCAGTTCGAGAAAATTCTGATTGGCCTTGAGGTCGGGGTAAGACTCCGAAAGCGCGAAAATCGACTTCAGAGATCGAGTCAACTGGTTCTCCGCCGCGGCGTGTTTTTCCATATCGCCGCTCTCCGCGCCCGTCTGGTTCATCGCCGCGTTTCTGGCCGCGACCACCTTTTCGAGGGTTTCGCTTTCGTGTCTGGCGTAACCCTTAACGGTTTCGACCAGGTTGGGGATGAGGTCGTAACGCCTCTTCAGGTGAGTTTCGACGTCGCTCCACGCCTCTTTGGACTGATTGCGGCCGCGAACCAGGGCGTTGAAGGCCCCAATGGCGCACACAACCGCCAGAACGACAATTCCGATGACAATCGAGAAAGCTATGGACATGTCGATTTCCCTCCCAGGTTATGATAGACAGGTTTATACCAAATCCTGTCTGAAAAGGCAATGAATTTCCCGACCGATCCAGGGCAGACGGACGCGGACATCCATGCCAGCTCAAAAGGCAGAGCCCGCAAATACTGGAAAACTCCCTGCCGCATCCCGATGAAAGGGCGCGACAATTCTCGATACCCTGATCTTGCGTGTTCGATCGCTTCCGCATATACTTCACCGCGCGGGCAGGGACGAAAGTTCGCTCCGCAATTCCCGGTCATGACCGACGGGAACGGAGGAGGAGGAAAGGACGAAAAGGTTCATGAACGTCCACGTTTTTATTTTTCTGGCACTGATCGACAGAGCGACGAAGGGGTGGGCCCTGTCGACCCTCGCTCCGGCGTCGGAACCCGCCTTTTTCTCCCTGGCGCTCTACTTCAACAGTGGAATCTCGTTTTCGCTGCTGGAGGCGCATCCCGGGATCAGCACGGCGGTGGCGCTGGCAGGAGCGGGAATTTTCGGGCTTTTGTGCCTGCGGACCAGGTTCGCGCACATGCCGGGAATAGCGTTCCTGTGGGCCGGGGCCCTGGGGAACCTGATGGACCGGATCGTTTACGGCCACGTTATCGACTGGATTTACGTCGGCGGCTACATCAACCTCGCGGATATCTGGCTTTGCATTGGATGTCTTTTGATTTTTGTTCGCTGTCTTCAATCCGAAATCTCATAAACTGACTGTATCGACAGCCCCCGGACCTGCCGGGGACTGTCGACCCTTCCGCTTATTTATATTTTCCCGACAGACCCAGCTTTTCGACCTGCGCCCGGATATCGGCAATCGCGGCCTCGCCGGCGGGCTGAATGGGCAGGCGGGGTTTTCCGCCAGAGAAGCCCACGAGATCCATCGCCGCCTTCATCCCGCCGATGCCGTAGCGGCTGGTCACGCAGGCGTTGAGCTGCAGGATGTCCAGCTGAATTTTGCGCGCCTTTTCGTGCTCCCCCTTCGCGCACAGGGCATACATGTCGGCGCAGAGGTCCGGCGCGACGTTCGCCACGGCCAGAGTGCCGCCCCTGCCTCCCAACGCCGTCGTCGCGAACAGGTAGCTCCCCGAACCGGCGAACACGGAAAAATCCGCGGGCGTTCCGGCCAGGATCTCCGAAATCTGGACGATGTTTCCGCCGGAGTCCTTGACTCCCACGATGTTGTTGTGAGCGGAGAGCTTCACGATCAGGCCGGAGGGCAGGTTGATGCCGCTGTTTCCCGGCATGTTGTAGATCATCGTCGGCACGGGCGAAGCGTCGGCAACGGCGGTGAAAAATTTTTCGAGGGTGGGGTCGCTGAGGTCTCTTTTGTAGTAACAGGGATTGATCACCAGCGCGGCATCCGCGCCCCGATCCGCGGCCCCCTTCGTCAGCTCGATCGTCTCCTTCAGAGATTCGCAGCCCGTGCCCGCGATCAGAATTTTATCCTTCGAGATACCCTTTCGCACGGCCTGGATCAGGTCCAGCTTCTCCTTATGGGAGAGCATGGTGAACTCCCCGTTGCTGCCCAGCGCGACGATGCCCGCAAGCCCCGTTTTATCGAACTTCGCCAGGTTTTCGGCGAACTTTCCGAAATCGATCTCCCCGTCCGCCCCGAACGGCGTGGCTATGGGTGCAAACACTCCTTCAATTCTTTTCATCAAAATCCTCTCCCTGTTGATATGATAAGTGAAATTTGGCAATATAACGCAGTATACGACATATCGGAACATCTGTTATATGATGATGTTCGGAAAATGACGAACGGCGCCCGGGCAGAGGCAGGGGCTTTTATTTCGAGGAGGTTTGATTTCTGACATGAAACGCAGCGTGGAGCAGCGGGATCTTTTGAACTTTCATTTTCTCTCCGCCCCGGCCTTTTCGCCGGAGGGCGGCCGCGTGGCGTACCGCGCGTCGCGCCCGAACGCGGAGAAGAACGGGTACGATTCCGACCTTTGGGTTTACGATATCGGCAGCGGCGCGAACCGAAAGCTGACGGCCTCCGGGGCCGAGAAATTTTTCTGCTGGAGCGTCGACGGCGCCTCTCTGATCTTCGCGTCCGGACGCGCGGGGACGCACGGCGACAAGGGCGCGAAAACGCGCTTCTACTCGATCGATGTCGCCGGGGGCGAGGCCGCGGAGCTGTTTTCCATCCCCCACGCGGCAAGCTCCATACGGACGCTGGACGAATCCCGATACCTCGTCACGGCCACGTTCGAGTCGCCCGGCGAAAACTCCGAAGACCCTCTGGAATCGACCGACGTCATGATCTTCGAGCAGGTGCCGTTCATGACCAACGGGAAGGGCTACACCGGGCAGCAGCGCACGGGCCTGGGCGTGTGGGACGCAAAGACAGGGGAGTTCCGGCGCCTCACACCCGAGTTCATGGAAGTGGAGCGCTCGACGCCGAACCGGGACGGATCGGGGGCTCTGGTCGTCGGCGTGGACTACAGGGACGTAAAACCCGCTACGAACGCGGTTTACAGGCTGAACCTGCTGACCGGGGAGATTCACCGCCTGAGCGGAGACCTGAACTTTTCCTTTGCGCACGCGGCCTGGGTGGGCGACGCGGTGGTCGTCACCGGCACGGATCAAAAAACGGTGGGCGCCAACGAGAACCTGAAATTTTATCTTCTGGCGGAAAAGCTGGAGGGCGATTCGAAGGAGGGGAATGGGCCGAGGCTCGAGTGCCTGACGCCCGAGCTCGACAGCAGCCTCGCCCACGCCGTCGTGGCGGACAGCCATTACGGCTGCGCGGACCTGAGCGGGGCGTTCATTCCCGTTGACAGGGGGGTTTACGACGAAGGCCTGATCTGCTGCGCGACGGACGTCATGAAGAGCCGCCTTTACGAGCTGGGAAGGAACGGCCTCTTCAGGCAGCTCACCTTCGAGACGTCGGCCGTCGTCGACTGGTGCGTCATGGACGGGCGCATCGCCTTCGTCGCCTACGAGGGGCTTTACCCGCCGGAACTCTACCTGCTGGAGGGAGGCGGAGCTTTAACGGAAGGAACTCCGGATACGGGGTTGGCTTCGAACCTGAAAGAACGCCGTTTGACGAGCTTCAACCGTCCCTTGTTCGATGACCTTCGGCTTTCGCAGCCGATCCACGTCTCCGTGGACAACGGGCAGGGCTGGAAGCTGGACGGCTGGTACATGAGGCCCGCGAACTTCCGGGAGGGGAGACGGTATCCGACCATCCTGAACGTCCACGGCGGCCCGAAGGCGGCCTTTGGCGACATTTATCACCACGAGATGCAGTGCTGGGCCGCCAGGGGATACGCCGTGATCTACTGCAACCCGCGCGGCGGCGACGGACGATCGAGCGCCTTCGAGGATATCCGTGGGCGTTACGGCGACGCCGACGCCCACGACCTGACGGTGTTCACGGACTGGTGCGTCCAAAATCTGCGCTTCGTCGACGGCTCGCGCCTCGGCATCACGGGGGGATCGTACGGCGGTTACATGACCAACTGGATGATCACCCAAACCGGCCGCTTCAAAGCCGCCGTTTCCCAGCGCGGCATCAGCAACTGGGTTTCGAAGTTCGGCGGCTGCGACATCGGGTACTATTACGTCGAGGATCAGCACCTGGGGACGCCCTGGCGGGACGTGGAAAACCTCTGGCGGGAGTCCCCGTTGCGCCTTGCCGACAGGGTGAAGACCCCGACTCT
>JAITPZ010000269.1 GCA_031289165.1 Synergistaceae bacterium | reverse complement strand
TCAAATATTTCTTACTCAATCAAAATTCCTCCTTCCAAATTCGAATCTGCCCGCGGAGAAACGAAGAACAGGCATATTCTTTCGAAGAACAACATACGCGCGCCCGTCGATGAAACCGGACCTTCCCCGATAAAAACCTTTACATCTCTCTATCCTTCCCAATCCCTCCCCGTATCCCTCCCCACAGGAGATTTTCCCTTTGCCCTCGCGGGCCACTTCCACCGCCCTTTCCGGCACCAATACCTCCGGGCGGATGTTGCCGATCTTTGGGTTTTGCAACCGTTCCATTACTTCGAAACCGTTCTCCCAAACTGACACGGACCACCAAAAACCTTTGGGTCCGATGTTGGGTTCCTGCTTCATCGAGCCGGCCCTTACGGACCATCGCGTTGCTCTCCACAGGCTGTCGCCGTCGAACTGACGGCCAGAAACTTTAAAGATCAGGTTATTCCTTAACTTTTACCCGGCTCCCCGTAATCCTCGCCTTGTACTCCAACTGCCGCCGAAACTCATACGCGCTCGCCTGGGACGTCGCCCGCAACGGATCACTCTTCCACCGTCGCCTTCCCCCCTCTGCCTCTGGTAGAGGAGGAGAGAGTGTCCCTGGGGTGAGGGCGTCCGAAGGCGAAGCCGGGGAGGCCTCAATCTCAATCACCCCGTACCTCCGCGTCACTTGCGTCGTCAGCCTGTGCAGCGCGTCATTCCTCACGTTCGACAGGCGGTTCTGCAACCGCGCCAGCTTCTTCTTCGCCCTCCGAAAATTGTGCGACGGCGCTTCTCCGGCAGTTCCCCCGACCTTGCGGGTCAGGGACCGCTTCAAACGTCGCGCCCGCGACAGCAGCGCATCATGTTCCTTCGGAATATCTGTTTGTGTCCCGTCCGAGAGAATAGCCAGCTTCTCCCCGTCCAGCGTTATCTCGACGGATGCCTCCGAAGAATCGGACGGGTCGTGAATCGGCGCGGGGTCGGTCATCTTCACCTGCACGGCGGCGTACCACTCCCCCGCCGTCCGGTTGATGGTCGCTCCCATGACCTTCCCCTCGAACCTCAGCGACTCAGCCAAACGCACCCAGCCAAGGCTCGGCACCCGCATCTTCTCGCCCTCGATCACGAACTGATCGTTGGAGATCCGAAAGCTCTCGCGCTGTCCTTTCTTTTTGAACTGCGGAAAGCCCGCCCGGCCCTCGAAGAAGTTTTTGAAGGCCACGCCGAGGTCCTTTATCGAAAGCTGCGGCGCGCACTTCGTCACGTCCAGCATCCAGGGAAATTCTTCTCTTTTGACCGCGTTGAGTTTTTTGCGAAGCTCGGCCTCGGACACGCTCCGGCCCTCTTCGCAGTGGCGCTTCCACTCCGCCAGCGCCCAGTTCCACGCGAAGCGGGCGACGCCGCACGCCTGTGAAAAATAGGCGGCCTGAACATCGTTGGGGTACAACCGTATCCGATGAGCCAGAATCATGGCCGGGGACCTCCTCCGCGGGAATCCGTCAAAAAATGTAACATAATCAGATTATGTTACATTTTTGGCGTTCTTCCCCCGGAAAATTCGGGTTCTGAAAAAGAAGGAGTAATCGAGATTGAGGAGTTGCAAAAAGTCTGAATGAGGGTAAAATGGTGCATGATTCAAAGTTGCGGAAGCTCGTTACAAACGCCCTGAGGATTTATCGGTTTGGATCGCGTTCAAAAATCACGAAGATGACGCCGAAACGATAAATGAGAAAAAAAAGGGCGAAACGCTATAAAGTAAGTAGTACGAAGTAATGAGGAAAATAAAAAATGTAACACAATCTGAATCTGTTACATTTTCTCCCTTCTTCAACGCCCCCCTGACTTTTCGAGTCTGAACCCTCAAACGGACGCTCTGTATTCCGTTTTCAGGAAAAGATACAATACGCCAACATCGCTGTTGCACGTTTACGAGGCATTGTAGAACATGTTTCCGCTTTCTGTCAATAAAAATCTCTTCTCAAAGAAAAATTACGAGCGGAGAATCGTTCCTCCCGACGTTTTCCCACAGCAGGGGCGAAGGAGCGCATTGGCTTTTCGCTTCCCTCACGCCCCTCCGCGATGGTTTTTCATGCCTCGTTTCTTTCCGCACGTACAGTGATACTTTATTTGCCCTGTTGTGGAACGCGGTCGGGCGTCATATCCGGCACAAATACGGATTCCCTGAAGCGGTTTCTGCAATAAAGATAAGGGCGAGGGCACAGGCGGGTCCGTTTGCGGACCGTGCGAGACTACATATCAGAGAGGAAGGTATTCGATTATGGAACGTGCAGACGTTATTACAATGGGCGGCAACGCGCTGACCCTGGTGGGCGGCGGGGTAAAGGCGGGAGACAAGGCTCCCGATTTCACGGTTCTGGACGCGAAGCTGGCTCCCAAAAGCCTGAAGGACTTCGCGGGGAAGGTCAAAGTCATTTCGGTGACTCCGTCGCTGGACACTCCGGTCTGCGATCTGCAGATTCACTGGTTCAACGAGGACGCGGCCAACCAGCCGGGGGACGTCGTCGTGCTGAACCTCAGCATGGACCTTCCCTTTGCGATCGACCGTTTTTGCGCGACGAAGGGCATCGAAAAGGCCCAGGCGCTCTCCGACCACAGAGATGCCTCGTTCGGCGCCGCCTACGGCGTACTGATTAAGGAACTGCGTCTCCTGGCGCGCTCCATCTTCATCATCGACAAACAGGACGTCGTTCGCTATGTCCAGATCGTCCCCGAACAGAGGAACGAGCCGAACTACGACGACGCCATCGAAGCGCTGAAAACCCTGCTTTAAAGCTCGTTTTAATCACCCGTAGAGGGGAAGTGCCCGATTGAGCCCCCACGGAACTGAACGGTCATATTTAGGAAAGAGAGGACGCAACAGATCGCGTCCTCTCTTTTTATGCTATCGAAGCACAGCGCACGTAATTGACTCCGCTTCCGCGCGAAGATCGCAGCGATCCCTCCACGGTCACGTCGTCGTCCTCCCGCTTTGCGAGGAGCCGCTCGCGCAGCGCCTCGTCGTACACGCGCACGACGAGAAAATCCCGGCGCGTCGCCCCGTCGGCCTCCGCGTTTTCCTGCCGAACGGCGAACTGAACGTACTTGCCCGTTCCGGTCTCGCCCTCGGCCTGCCCTTTCAAAAGATGGACCCTGCCCGATATCCTGACGCTGTTTTCCCAGTTCAACACATATCCCCTGCTTTTCTGCTCAAAATTAAGTCCAATTTTAACAAATCGACGGTCAGGATATTTTGTGGATTTCCTCCACATGAATGTACATTTCTCCGCTGCCCAATGAACTCTGCAATGTTCCCTGTACTTTGAGGGGGGTTCCTTCGGGGAGGCCCTTTACTTCCTCCTGAAGATTCGGGCAAAACACTCTGGAAAGCAAAAAATCCCTGCGAGTGGTGCCGTCGTTCCACGGAGTTTCCTGTTTGATGGAGAACGGAAAATATTTGTCGCTTTTCTTCCCGGTTCTGATGTGATGCAAGAGACCCGATACCGTCACCACATTGTACACCTGCATGATTTCATCACCTCTCGATAGTGTTTTCGGTTCCCGGCGCTTTTATCTGAACAGTATTGTACCAACCACGACGGCTGCGGTACACGCAATTATAGCGATAAGGCCCGTCGCGACGGTGATTTTTTCCAATCGCGCCACCCTTCGCTCCAAAAGCCTGCCGTTTTCCAGCAAAAGCCCCTCCACCTGCACGCCTCGCTTTTCGTTTTCCCTTTTCACGGTCTCGCCCACCGCCGACAGCAAACCCGCCTGGAGGTCCCTCAGCATCTCGGAAATCTCGGACGAAAATTCGCTCAACTCCCGCGTCTGCGCCCGCCCGTCGGCCTTCAGAACCCCTTCCCACGCGGGAATAGCCCTCTCCAGCGTCCGCAGCAATTGCGTCGTTTCCGTCGCCCTTTCTCCATCGTCCTTCAACTGAGCCGCAAAGGTCTCCAGCTGCTCCGGCATCCGCTCCAGTTTCTCGAAAGCGCCCTCCGTCACCCGTTCCAGAGAGCATTTCGCGGTATCCAGCAGGTCCGTCATCGCGTTGATGGTGTTTTTCAGCCGATTCATGGCCGCGAGCGCTTCCTCCGCACCCTCGTTCGCCAGGCCCGGCATGAACTCCGTCATCCGGGTGAGCTCCCCGGCGACGGTTTCCCTGAGCCGGGGCAGCAGCGCGCCCGCCAGCTCCGCCACTATCCGCGCCGTCGTGTGATCGAGCGGTCGCTCGTCCCGCGGGTTATCCTTCAATTTGAATCGCTCCTTTGAAAGCCGGCGCCCAGGGCATCCCTTTTCCACTCGCCGCGCCTTCTGTGCACCGCTCCGTCCATGGCGCGCCTCAGTCGATGCTCGGAGAACGGGGGCGTGAAATCGTGCCCCGCCCGTATCCATTTTTCGACGAGCAGCGCGCTGTCGAGGCTCCCCCCGCAGGCGTCCGGGCGACGCAGCATTTCGCCCCCCCACAGCACGAAGTCCGTGTATCGCGCGGCGTAGTTCTCGTAGATGAACCAGTCCGCCCGTCCCCGATATCCTCGACTCCGCATAAAGTCGTTCAGCCGGTCGGGGACGTCCGTCAGAAGATCCGTCAGACGTCCACTGAAAAGGGCGCCCTGGCCGGACGCCGCGACCCAGCGATCGACGCGTGAGAGCGCCTCCGCGTAAGGCGCACGCGCGATGTCGGAGAGCCCGGAGTCGATGCGGGCGGCGTCCAGATGGACGACGGGGACCCATTCCGCGAAGAGGGCGTCCCAGTCGACCGGGGGGGCGTCCAAAGAGGCGCACAGCCCGTCGCCCGGCGCGACAAGAACCTCCGCCTCGCGCAGCAGCGTGTCCGGAACGGCGATTCGGGCGTGAGGCAGGGCCGGAGGCGTCGAACCGCAGAAGATCCAGTCCCGTTCGTCGACCTCGGCGCCCTCCTCCGTCCGCAGGGAGTCGGTGAGGGAGACGTCGTGAGCCAGGCGCGCCAGAAAGCGAAGGGAGTCGTGCCGGCGCAGGCCCAGCAGCACGATGCGCCCTCTGCCCCGCAGCGCGTTCGTGTTCAGAAAGCGGGACTGGATATCCTGCTCGCGGAACGCCGCCAGAAGGGGGGCGAAAACCTCGAAGGGCGCGTCCTCGGGCTTCGTCTCGACGGGGCTTTCCGAAACGTCGGGCAGTTCCTCGAAGCGGTCGAAAAGGTCCTCGGAAAACAGGGAATCGGAGTCGATATCGGGCAGCGAGAGCCCGGACATGAGGGCCCTGACCCCGCGTTCGGCCTCGCGCAGGCTCGAAAGCGCCCCTCGCAGCGCGGAACGCGAGACCGAGGCGTCCGTCGCTATCCGCCGGATATCGGCAAGGGCGGCTTCCTCGCGCTCCAGCTCCTCATAGAGGGGATCGCACCAGTCCTCCCTCATTCTGTTCTCCCACCAGGTAAGGTGTTCGTTCAGAAGGTGCAGGCGTTCCGTCAGGAGCCCCTCCACCCCCGCAAGCATTTTTTCCCGGTCCACGTCCTGACGGAAAAAAATTTTGTACTGCGGCCAGAACTGCAGGTCCTCGAACCAGCCTCTGACCTGCACCTGACGCGCTTCATGGCGTACGTATCCATAAAAGGAAGGCAGCGATCCCTCGATATCGGGGACCTCTCCGGAGCGTCCCTGGAGCACGATGCCAAGTTTGTGCAGGACGTCGCGGCAGGACAGGCGGGCCCTGTCCATTCGCACCGTCATCCGCGCGGCGAGCATCGCGCACTCCTCGCCCCACTGCTCGTAGCAGTCCCTGATGGCTCGCAGAGCGTCGAGCTCCGCGATTTTCCGTTCGAGGCGTCTCAGATGGTGTCCGGGATCGAGAAGGCGGCGCCATTCGTTGCGTACCGCGGACACCTCCGCGCTGGTCCACCGCTGCGCGTCGCGCAGCTCGCGGATCCTTTCGAGGCGCGCGGCCCCCTCGGCCTCCGCCTGTTCCGTCGAGATGTTTCCCAGAACGAGCCCGAGATCGGCCGCGGTGCGCGAGAAAAGCGCGAGGGCGCGGCGGGCGCGCGTTTCGAGTCCGTACTGACTCAGGTTGTCCCTGAAGTTTTCCATCTGCCGGATCAGAGGACCGAAGTTCGAGGCGCCCCACGCCGGAGATTCTCTGTCGTAAAAATGGGCCATCGCCAGCTTCGAGGACACGGGGACCACGGCGCAGTCCCTCAGAGAAGTGCGCTCGGAGGCGATGGTTTCGATGTCCTCGCGAAGCTCCCGCACACAGGCAAAAAGCTTTTCACGGCGGGAAAGCATGACCCTTCCGCCCTCGGTGTCGTCCCGCTCCAGGTCGATCTGGGAAAGCAAAAAGACGACCCTCTGATCCTGCTCCAGCACGGCCTGCAGAAGTTCGAGATCGCCCGCCTTGAAGCGGTTGCGAATGGAGGTGACGTAAAGCACGATGTCCAGGGAGGGAAGAAGGCGGCGCAGCACCAGCTCGGAGTGCTCGGGAAAATCGCAGGCGTCGAGCCCCGGTGTGTCGATGAGGACGAGCCCCTCGGGAAGAAGGGCGCCGGGGCTGATCCATTCGAGCCTCTCCACGTTCCGTTCGTTGGCGGGGTTCAGGCGCTCGGACGCAAGGCCCTCCATCCACGCCGGGGTGAGTTCGATGCCCGAAACGCGCCTCTCTCCGCCGTCCTTCGTTACGACGATCACGGCCCGCTCGTCGCCCCTGCGGCAGCGGATCGCGAGGTTCGTGGTGGCCCGCGTCTCCTCGGGCAGCAGGCGTTCTCCCATCATGGCGTTGATGAACGTGGACTTGCCGCTGCTGGTGATCCCTACGACCCCGACCTCCAGCTCCGCCCTTTCCGACGCGCGAACCAGATCCTCGAACTGAGCCACGCGGGCGGGAAGAAGGGCGTCCGGGGAGGCGGGCTCCGCAGTCGCGATGGTGCAGGAAAGCGAACGAAGCGCGTCGTTCAGATACTTTTTCAGAATTTCTCCGGCGTCGGCCGTGCTGTCCCGCCCCTCCCCCACTCCCTCGCCGCCGGGAAGGCGGCGCGCCAGGGCCCTTTCATCCTTCGCTCCCGGTCCGGGCATTTCCGGTCCGAGGACTCCCGAAAGTCCGTTTTTCAGGATCAGGCTTCCCATCAGGTGCCTGAGGCGCAGGGCCTCCGACTCCATCTCCCGGATCTCGGTGACGTCGGAGGCAACGCCGATGTGGCCCTCAATTTTACCGCCGTACCGGTTCGTCGGAGACCACGCGCGCGCGTCGAGAGTTCGATCTCTGCCGGCGGAATCTCTGCACCGGTATTCGCGCCGATGTTCGTCGTCGTCGCGAACCGCGGCCACCCACCGGGCGAGGTCGGGGTTGCCGGCGAGCGCCCTGGCGAAGGCGTCGTTGAACAGGTCCGCGCGCCCCTCCGCGTCGCAGTGGAACAGGAGGTCCGGCGTCGCGTCGAGCATCTGCGTCGCGAGGTGCAGCTGCCTCTCCAGCGACGCGCAGCGCGCCTCCGCCCGGGCAAGCCTCGCGGAGAGGTCTTTTTCCCCCTCTTCCGCGGAGGTCAGGCTTTCCCGCAGTTCCCGCATCAGGTCCGCCGGCCGGAGGTCCTCATCGGCTTTTTGCCGAATCGGCGTTTCCACGCCGATCATCCGCAGTATCCGGCCCCCGTCCCCGCGGACGCAGAAAACGTCTATACGAAACCAGCGATATTGTCCATCTCCGCAGTACAGCCTGCGCTCCAGAGAAAAATTTTCGCCCGTATCCTCGAACAGATGCCGCCGAAATTCCCGGCTGACGTCGTAGTCGTCGGGATGGTAAAGCTCGAACCATTGCTCCAGAGTGCGCGGCAGGGTGTCCGGCGTCAGGCAAAGATGCCCGGCAAGCGAAGCGGAACAGCTGAATCGCTGCGTTTCGAAGTCGATATCGAGGACTCCTTCGGGGGTGAATTTCAGAAACTGCTGCCAGATGGCGTTATCTTCCATTTTTATCAGGTATTTTTTATCGGGCGTTTACCCGTTTTTACCGGGTAAGTACTCAATTTTCGATTTTGCGGCATTTTGAATTTCCGCGTCCCTTCTCACCGTCACGGGTTCTGTCGCGCCAGGCCTTCGTCGGTGGAGTCGACGACGGTCAGGCGAACGCGGCCCTGAGGAACGGGCGATTCCTTCGCGTTTCCCGGCGCCGTCGTCAGCCGTCCGGCTTCGGCCCCCATGCGCACGAGCAGGTCGACAAGCGCGGCCGCGCGCCCGCCGAGCAGGACCCTCTCCTCCGCGGGCTTCATTCCGGCGTCCACCCAGGTTTCCACGCGAAATTTCAGGGAGGGATCCTTTTCCATGAGCATGACGAATTTTTTAAAGTCCGACTCGTACCCCTTCCGGGGAATGGTCGAGCCCCGGGCGAACTTTACGGGAAACTCCAGCCGGCCGTTACGGTCCACGAGGTGCAGCAAATCCAGCACCCGGGCCTCCGTCTCCCACTCGGCCTCGGGAACGACGGCGGCCGGCAGAAAGGCGTCGTCCTTCGCGGTCTCGATGACGAGCAGGCGAAAAGCGCGAAGCGACGCGGCGTCCTGCATCACCCACAGGTCGCGCCCGGCGCGCTCCAGTCTGCCGACGACGACGCGCCCGCCCAGGGCGGGGTTCTCCTGAAAGACGACCGCGCCCCCGGCTTCTTTCAGGGAGGACACGAATCGCTCGCTCAGGGCCGACGGGGAAAGAGGAGCGCCCTCCGTTTTATAAAGGATATCGACGTGCCTGCCGGAGAGAAGGAGATTTTCATCGCCGGCGGGAATCTCCACGGAGCGATCTCCGCTGCCGTACGAGACGATTTTGTACCCGGCGGGGCGGGGAAACAGGACATGATCCCGCGAGCCCCGCACGTCGGACAGGGCAAAAGCCGAAACCGCGCACAGAACGACGCCCGTGACCGCGAGCATGAGTCTGCGAAACATGAAAATCTCCTCCCTTCTTTTCTTATATCCTCCATGGAAAACCTTTCACAGAATTTCTACGAAAGGAATTTCTATGAAAGATGGAAGAACCTCCTCCAAAATATTTGAGGCTGAACGCACTTTTAAATAATGATACCAGACATGTCATACGTAAGGGATGCGGATTTGCGGCAGGATAAGAAAATCTACAGCAGCGCGTTCACCGCATCGTCCAGGGTGTCGAAGCGCGGCTCGTGTTCCAGAATCGGGCCGATCGCCACGAAGCCGCCCCTCCCGAAGTTCAGCCACGCCTTTTTATCGCTGGCCGTGTCCCCGAAAAAGAGGGGGTTGGACGCGCCGGCTCGCTCGCACAGAATTTCGAGCCCCAGGGGCGAGGGCTTCAGGATTCCGTCACCGGTGCAGATCAGCATCTCCCGGGGGAAGTCGTTCCACCCCAGATGCCGCCACGCCAGCTCCATCTCGGCGGGCGACCGTCCCGTGTAGATTCCGACGGGAAGGGGCAGTTCGTTCCACCGCCGCGAAAGCCCCGGTTTTTCCATCCTCCAGCGACCCTCACCCGAAATTTTATGGTTATCGGGTCCTCTGAGCAGCCGGTACATCTCCCCGCCGTAGTAGATCTCATCGAACACCGTCCGGACCTCCGCGGCGGAAAGGCAGCGCGGCCACCGTCCTGTAAGCTCCCCGACCAGGGAATTCTCCGTCAGGTCGGAGGGGGTGGAAGCGATGAACTTCCGCCATTCCTCCGGCGAGGGAAACGCCGCCCGCATACTTTTGTCTCCCGTTCGCTCCATGCGCGCCTTCATGAGGGAAAAAAGCGCCCATGCCACGATGGAATCGTCGTTGAAGGCCGGGTGCATCTTGCACAGGTTGAAGTGATCGAGAGTGTATTCCCCGCCGTCCGCCTCCCCCCCGCAGAAATTTTCCCAGCACCAGCGCACCGTCTCCGACGTGGTGACGACGAACGAATCGCAGGTGTCGATCAGCACGCCGTCGACGTCAAAAATCAGAAGGTCCGCCGTCGATTTCGTCACATTTTTCATCGCTTAACGTTCTTCATCCTTTCCGGGGTCGAGGGGATCGGGGCTCATGTAAAACGAAGGAAGATATTTCTTCCACAGGCAAAGCGCCGCGCCGCCGCACAGGCTACCCAGCGCCAGCCCTCCGACGATATAGTCCGGCCGTCCCGTGTCGAACGAGTACCCGATGTAACCGGCCAGGGCGTATCCGTAAAAAATCACGCAGGCCATGGACAGCGTCAAAATGAACAGCCTCATGTCCGTATCCCCTTTCGTTTGTCCGAAATCACAGGAGTGATCCCGCAGAAGATAATATCACGTCACCCTCGAAGGCGCGTTTCATCGACGCGCGCGAGCGGCGAAAGCCGTTTTCCACCCCCCTAACCTCGAACTTTAACTTCAATTTGGCACGACATAAATGTGTGCCACAACAAACCGGATGAATCGGATAATATTATGTGTACAGGTAGTGCGTCCGGTTGCTGATGGGCCGGTTATCGAAAGGGGATGTTCCGAGTGAGTGACGGAGTGCCGATACTGGACCTCAGGAGGCAGTACAGGGAAATACGGGAGGAAATAAGGGAGGCCGTGGAGCGGGTGTTCGAGTCTCAGGCGTTTATTCTGGGCGCGGAGGTTCGCACGTTCGAGGAACACGTCGAGCGTTACCTGGAAAAGGGGATCGCGGTCGGCTGCGCGTCGGGGACGGATGCGCTCATTCTGGCCCTGATGGCTCTCGACATCGGGCCGGGCGACGAGGTCATAACGACTCCCTACAGCTTCTTCGCCACGGCGAGCTGCATCACGCGGGTCGGCGCCAGGCCCGTGTTCGCGGATATCGACCCTGCGACGTACAACATCGACCTGAAGGACGTCGCCGCGAAGATCACCCCCGCGACGAAGGCTTTTCTGCCCGTCCACCTGTTCGGGCAGATGGTTCCCCTGGAGCGGATCGCGTCCCTGTGCAGGGAAGAGGGCGTCACGATCATAGAGGACGCCGCGCAGGCGTTCGGCTCCTGGAGAAGGGTCGACGACAAAATCGTTCGCGCCGGAGTGATGGGAGACGTCGGCTGCTACTCCTTCTTCCCGACGAAAAACCTCGGGGCCTGCGGGGACGCGGGAATGACCGTCGCGCTCGATCCCACGCTGGGGGAGCGCCTGAAAAAGCTGCGCGTCCACGGGGCGGGCACGACCTACATTCACGAAGAAGTCGGCCTGAACAGCCGTCTTGACGCGGTACAGGCCGCGGTGCTGGACGTCAAGCTCCGGCATCTCGAGGAGTGGAACGTCGAGCGCCGGATGCTCGCCGATCGCTACCGCATGTATTTCGGCATGAAAAAGCTGGAGGGCACCGTGACGCTGCCCGTCGAACTCGAAGGAAATCACCATATCCATCATCAATATGTCATCCGCGCGCCGCGCCGTGACGAGCTGATGGCGTATCTGGAGGAACGGGGCCTGAGTACGCGGGTCTATTACCCGCTGTCGCTGCACCTGCAGAAGTGCTTCGCCTTTTTGGGATACCGGGAGGGCGACTTCCCGGAGTCGGAACGTCTTTCGCGGGAGGCGCTCGCCCTCCCGATCTTCGGCGGTCTGCTGCCCGAAGAGCAGGAGCGCCTCGTCGACGCGATCGGAGAATTCTACGGCGCCTGACCTGCCCTTTTTCGGCCGGAACCGCTCTTTGGCCAGGATCGTCGAGTCACCCTTCGCGCCGCCCCGAGCCCGAATCGGAAGCTCGGGGTGGCGTCATTTTCCTCAGCTGCAGAGTGGGGAGTCCGCTAAAATATGGCGCTTACGCCCACTCAGCTTTTTGCCTCCATCATACCCTCGTTCCTCTCCGCCGAGGTCCGTGGTTTTTACCGTTTGACTGTCGATAATGCCCGCCGTGGGTTGAGGTTTTTCCCCATCGATAAGCAATGTCCACAACTTAAGAATGAACGCGACCAATCTTTGGGGCTCCGCCCCAAACCTCGCGAGGGGTCGTGGACCCCTCGACCCCTTAAGTTGTGGGCATTGCCTCTATAAGAAGAAAATTCTGTTTCGATTCCTCGACGAGAACGGCCGTTTTTTCCGCGCCGAATTTGCTTTTATAGTCCTCCAGCGCCTTTTCTATGATTTCATCTCCCCGGACCAGGCCCGACTCGAGGTAACAGACCCTCGTGAACGCGGAGAGGACGTGGGCGGTGTGGTACAGGAAATCTCTGACGGTCCGGAAAGCCAGGGACGACCTCAGGTCGGCGTCGGCTTTGAGGTCGTCCAGGCTGTCGAAGCGACAACCCTTCCAGTGAAAGACGCATTCGGGTTTCCCACGGGAGAGCGTCCCGTCAACCTCCAGGTCGTTTTCGGGGTTGAACCCCTTCACGAGGTTCTCGTCAATCAGGCCGCAGTAAACCGCGCCGTACTCCAGCAGGCCGTGTTTTTCCCAGCTTTTGCACCAACCGCAGGTCAGAACCTCGGTCGAGTACTCCGGGGCGATCGTCGCCATGCGGGAGTCGCACCATCCCCGGGCGTCCGCCCATTCCCCGTACACCATGTAGTTGCGGTGCGTCAGGGGGCGACCGTCGGCCCGGCAGCGCATCGCCATGCGAAGCCCGCGCTCTCTCGCATAAAGGATCGTCGCCGCCTCCCCGACTTTCACGCCGCGCTCTCCGAGCGTCTCCCGAACGCTTTTCACCAGCAGCCCGTACAGGACCGCGTGATCTTCAATATAAAACTCCCTCGCTGCTTTTTCTCTTTCGAATACGGCTCTCTCGGGCACGGTATGGTCTCCTTTATATAAGATAAGATCGAACGACGTCCGGGGGTCAGATATTATCCACAGGAATTGTGTAACGGACGAAAATATTATACTATCCGGGAGATCCGGAGTGTCCGCTTCGTACGTTCATACAAATATCGGAAGAGGGGAATTCTCATGTCGCAGTGCAAAATAAAACGCGCGCTCATCAGCGTGTCCGACAAAACGAGGATCGTGGAGTTCGCCAGAGGGCTCGTCGATTTGGGAGTCGAGATCGTCTCGACCGGCGGAACCTGCAATACCCTGAGGGACGCCGGGATTCCGGCGCTTTACATATCCGACGTGACGGGTTTCCCCGAAATTCTGGACGGCCGGGTGAAAACCCTGCACCCCGCGATTCACGGGGGCATCCTCGCGCGCAGAAGCGACCCGGAGCATAGCAGGGCCCTGAGCGAACAGAAGATCACCCCCATCGACCTGGTCGTCGTGAACCTCTATCCCTTTCGCCGGGTAGCGGCCCTGCCCGACACGCCCTGGGAGGACCTGATCGAAAACATCGACATCGGCGGGCCCTCGATGGTGCGCTCGGCCGCGAAAAACCACGAGGACGTCGTCGTGATCGTCCAACCGGAGGACTACGACGGGGTTCTGAACCAGTTGCGGACGACGGGGGAATGCTCGAAGGAAGAGCGCGCACGGCTGGCTCTGGCCGCATTCCGGCACACGGCGGAATACGACGCCTGCATATGCGAGACCCTCACCGCCCGGAACGCGTTCGGTGAAGCCTCCCCGCTCTTCCCCCGGCAGACGACGCTGACGGTCGAAAAGGTCTCCGACCTGCGGTACGGCGAAAACCCCGGACAGGCGGCGGCTCTTTACCGCCGGGTCGAAGGGGGTGTTTCCTTCATTGACGCCCGGCAGCTGCAGGGAAAGGAGCTTTCCTTCAACAACTGGCTGGATGCCGACAGCGCCTTCAAAATCGTGCAGGAGCTGGGCGGGGAAACGCCCGCCGCCGTCATCGTCAAGCACACCAACCCCTGCGGCGCGGCCCTCGCCTCGACGATCGAGGGGGCCTTCGCGAAGGCGTACGCATCCGATCCCGTCTCGGCCTTCGGGGGAATCGCCGCATTCAGCCGCCCGATCACAGGGGAGCTGGCCCAAACGTTGCTGGATGTTTTCTGGGAGGTTCTCATCGCCCCCGGCTACTCGGAAGAGGCGCTGGAAATTCTGAAGGCCAAAACCGCTCTTCGCGTGCTGGAGGTTTCCGAGGACGCCTGGAAAGCGATGAAATCCCTGGACTGGCGAAGCGTTCAGGGGGGATTTCTGGTGCAGGAGCGGGACACGCAGCCCTCCCCTTCGGAGACGTGGAAGGTCGTCACGTCGCGCTCTCCCGCGGAGGCAGAGCTGCGGGACATGGAGTTCGCCTGGAAGATCGTGAAACACGTGAAGTCGAACGCGATCGTCCTGGCGAAAGACCAAACGACGGCGGGCGTCGGCGCGGGACAGATGAACCGCGTCGGCGCGGCCGAAATCGCGCTGAAGGAGGCGAAGGAAAAGGCGCGCGGCGCGGTCCTCGCCTCGGACGCGTTCTTCCCCTTCGGGGATACCATTCGCCTGGCCGCCAAACATGGTGTCACCGCCGTCGTTCAGCCCGGAGGCTCACTCAGGGATCAGGAGTCCATCGAAGCCGCCGACGAACACGGCATCGCGATGGTCCATACCGGCGTAAGGCATTTTAAACATTAAGAAAGCAATGTCAACAACTTACAGGGTCGAGGGGTCCACGACCCCTCGCGAGGTTTGGGGCGAAGCCCCAAAGATTGGTCGCGCTCATTCTTAAGTTGTGGACATTGGGTCAGAGTTACTAAACTACTACCGGCTGAAGCCGGAGGTTTCAGACCTGTTACATGGAAAATAACGGGAATGGGGAGTGAGCGTCGAACGGCCCTCTACCGGGGCTCCTGCAGGAAGTACTCCATACAGTGGACCAGCGCGCGTTCGCCGCCGAGCTGGCCGCTTTTCGTGATCATGCGCAGACCGTCGAAGGGGCCGCCGCTCAGCTCGGACAGCGTGATGCCCTCCTGAATTTCCTCGACCAGCACGACGCTTTCGGCCCTGGCCCTCCGGACGATCCGCACGGCGCAGTCCCCGCCGGTGATGCAGAGGCCCCCTATGCGCACCCGGCCCAGAATCTCGCGCACCGTGTCCGAGAGGAACCCCAGAAAGGCGTCGATGTCGTCGTTGGGGTAGGAGCCCCGGACAAAGCGGTCGTTTATCGTCGCGGCCAGCAGAATGGACTGCCCGCAGCGCAGCAGGCCCTCCGCCTCGTCCGCAACCCGTTCCGTTTCGGCCTTTATCGCCTCGGCGGACTGCAGGAGAACGTCGGCGGAAAGCTGAACCGGAGAGGCCATGGCGTGCTCCAGAAGCTGCCGGGCCTGTCGGATGCTGCGCGGATGCGCGGTGCCGACGACCACGACGAAGGGGCGGGGGCTCATCGCCAGAGCCTCGGCCAGGCCCATCGCGCCCACCCAGAGGACGTTCCGGGCCGGGGTCACCCTGAGGATGTCCCTCACGATCACCTTCAGATCCTCGTCGGTCTCGGCGTCGAAGCAGAAGCAGCCCTTTTTCCCGAAAATCTCCGAAACCCGGTTCGCGCGAACGTCCTCCAGCGTGACCGCCGTTGGATTCATCCCCTCCAGGCGCAGCGTTTCCGTGGTCACCTCGACCGTGGCGGACCGGAACGTCGTCACCGTGAGGGGAGGCATGCGCTCCTGCGTGTCGAGGTAGACCGTGCCCTCCTCGATGGCCCGGCGTCCGCGGGAAAAGGCGGGGACGACGGCGATGTAGTCGAACCCCAGCACGCGCGAGATCGCGCGGACCTCCGGGCCCACGTTGCCGCGCAGGGCCGGCTCGATTCGCTTGAAGATCACCGCGCTGTTCTTCCAGGGCAGCAGAGCGCGCCCCACGCAGGTCAGCTTCCTCGCGGCCTCGTCCGGAGAGCTGAAGAAGGTCTCCGTGTCCAGCGCGACGGCCGCGTAGTTTCGCATGGAGCCGAGCGAGTCGGGATCGAGCGCGATGGAGGAACGGTATCCGCCGTTCATAAACTTCGCCGCGGTTTCCGCCGCTCCGGTATAGTCGTCCGCCACAATCACATATTCGAACATTTGGCTTTACCCCCCAGAATTTTCAGTCCTTGAACAGCGTCGCCAGAACCTCCGCCGTGCTCAGCCCCAGATCGAGAGCGGACAGGTCGGCGGGCGGCGGGTCGTCCGTCGCGACCTCCAACGAGGCGCATATCGCGCGGGAGAGCGCCACACGGCGTTCCTCCGCCAGATCGGGCGACGACGTCAGAAGGTTTTTCAGAAGATCCCGCACGAGCCCCCGCTGCTCGCGCGACAGCCAGAACCGCAGGCACTCCCCGATGTTTTCCGGGTCCGCCTGGCGCCGCAGAAGCACGTCGGAAAGGGCCTCGAGCCGCGCGTGATCGTCGGACGACAGGGAAAAGCAGTCGTCCAGGCGCGTCCTCAGCTCCGCCACGGCCTTTTCTTCGGGCTTCTCCGCCGAACTTTCTCCAGGGGACAAAAGCGCGACGGAGTACTCCAGCAACAGCGCCGCCGCGTTGAAATCCCGCGAGAGGCGCGTTCCCGCCTCCAGCGGAACGAGAGCGACGGAATCTTCCCAATGATACTCCTTCCCGGCGATCCCGAGGTTGGGAAGGATGAGAAAACCCTCGACGCGCGCGGCGTCGGCGATTTTTTTCCGGTCCGCCGCGCCGGGCTTCCGGGGCTCTCCCTCCGCGCCGCCCCCCTCCCCCTCCGGAAGGCC
This sequence comes from Synergistaceae bacterium, assembly GCA_031289165.1. GTDB lineage: Bacteria > Synergistota > Synergistia > Synergistales > Aminobacteriaceae > JAISSA01. The sequence continues at coordinate 2,581 of JAITPZ010000269.1, read as the reverse complement.
CTCGCGTCCCTCGTCCATCAGAGCCGCCAGAGCGCCCAGTTCCGTAAAGGCGGGGCCCGACGGAACGGATGACTCCTCCGAGCCCTCGGAGTCCGGCGCGCCCCGCGAACCCGAACCCTGTAAATTCTGAATGAACACGACCCAGTCGGGACGGGCCTCGACCTCCTCTCTCGCCGCCACGGGGGCTGGCGGAGGAAGAGGAAGGGCTTCCTTCAGGAACGCATTCCAGACGGCGATCAGGGGGTTGAAGTCCGTGAGATCCTTAAAGAAGTCGGGAAGTTCCAGAACTCCGCCGACCGCGTTTTTATCGCCCGCGAGGGAGGGGTTGACGGGAACGCAGGCCACGAATACCGAGGTTTTCGGCCTGGACAGGACGATGCCGCCCTGGCATTTCGACTTGTACAGGGAGGCGAACCTGCCCAGCAGCTCGTCCGAGTGGGGAATGAACGTCCCGGAAGAGGAGCCCCCCAGGGAGGACGTGCGCATCAGCGTGAAGGCGATCATGGAGGGAAGCGGCAGTTTCGCGTCGGCGTAGGGGCGCAGCAGCATGTTCAGGATCTCCGTCGGGACCGTCGGAAGCGCCCGGCAGAAGGCGAGAAGCTGTTCCTCCGGCAGCCACACTTTGGCCGCCATCCAGGTGACGAACTTCACCAGCCCCTGCCGCAGCGAATCCCAGCGCAACAGGGGCAGCAGGCGAAAGGCCTCGCCGATACAGAGGGAGATGTCGAGCCGGTCGGACAGCACGCGGCGCTCCAGCCCGAAGAGCCACAGCGTCGGCTGGCAGGCGTGCGAGGGAGGCTGAATGCGTCCTCCGGCCAGCCACATGAGGTACGCCCCGCGCTGCGGGGGCGTCATCTCCGCGTAGGAGGCGGCCCCGTCGGTGGGGAGCGCGGATTCGTCGGGGAACTCCACGGGAAGCGCAACGTCGATGCAGGAGGGCTCCGGCGTGGCGGACGGCCCGTTGGACCAGTACGCCACGGGCCCCCGTATGGTCAGATCGCCGACCTGAATGGTCCCCGCCCTGCCGCTCCAGCGCAGCAGCGACGGCTCGATCTTCGGCTTCGCCTCCTCGGTGCTGACGAACGAGTAAGGCGACTCGGAGGACAGCTCGGGGGGGGCCACGGACGAGTAGGTCGCCGACGCGAGCGCGCTGGGCGAGCTGATGGGCTCGGCCGCCATCATGGGCTTCAGGGGAACGATTTCCTCCTGCGGCAACATGGATGGAGCGGCTTTTTCGGGCGCCTCCGCGACAGGAGCCGCGCCCCCCGTCGCGGGGCGCGTCAGCGTGACGGAATCGGCGGCTTCGGTCGAGATCGCGGCGGAAGGGCCCACAATCACAGGACCCGCTCCCTCGTGTGAAGAGGCGGCGGGCTCCGGCGTGACGGGGGCCCCGGCCCCCGCCGTCTTTGCGTCTCCGTTTCCGTCGGGCGCGGCCTGTCCCTCCGCCTGAATTCCCTCCGGATGTCGCGTGCGCTGCGTCATAATCGCGCCCACGGCAACGACAAGCATGATTCCGATAACCAGATAAAGCACGTCCTGCCCCCCGCCAAAACAATCAAGAATGAATAAACGGCACAGCATGTGAAAGGAAACGCGTTCATTATAAAATACCTTTACGGAAACCGCGCGCGTTTTTTGAAAATCGGTTTTTGTAAAATATAACCGACAGGTTCTTCCAGGTCGGGAGGTGTTCTTTTGAACTGTCTGGCAACCTTTCGAACCACAAGCATGGCGCTTTTGTTCGAGCGAGCCTGCCGCGCCGCGGGCGTTCAGGCCCGCATCGCGCCCGTGCCCCGCAAAATTTCGTCGAGCTGCGGGCTGGCCTGCGACTTCCCCTGCGAGCGCCGCTCCGAGGTCGAGGCCATCGCCCGGGACGCAAAAATCGAGGTCGACGGCTTCCACGAACTGGAGTGAAGGAGGAGCGCAACGTGATGGCGGCCCTTCGTCGTATGGGGTTTGAAAAAGACCAAATGACCGCGCATGGGTTCCGGGCAATGGCGTCCACGATCCTCAACGAGCAGGGGTGGCCACCGGACGTGATCGAACGCCAGCTTGCCCACGTCGAAGGAAACTCCGTTCGCGCCGCGTACAATCACGCTGAATACCTGCCCGGACGCCGGAAGATGATGCAGCATTGGGCGAACTGGCTGGACGGGCTGAAACAGGGGCCTGTCCCGGCTCTCAATCATTTGCTCAATCTGTGCATGGACTTTTGTCAAATTCCGAACAATTCAGCGTGCGAACCAAGACGCACAAGGCGCAGGATTTTATCATCCGGCATTTCGTAGACCAGGAGCAAGTTCGCTTTGAGGTGACATTCTCGGCACCCTTCCCACTCACCTGTTAATTTGTGATCTTTATATTGCGCAGGCAGGGCCGCATCGTTAGAAAGCGTACCCAGGACAACAGGCAAATTTGCATTCAAAACTGTAAGGTTTGGCCCCTTGGATTCGCGCCGGATATCTTTTTTAAAGGCAGTACTCCATTCAATTTCCCGCATTAAGTTCAGTCATGACCTGTTCAATTGTGACCCTTTCCCCCTTGCCTGCACGAAGTTCGGCGATAGCTGCGCGTGTTGCGG
>JAITPZ010000196.1 GCA_031289165.1 Synergistaceae bacterium | reverse complement strand
CTTCCACAACTCGGTTTTACTGGGGATAACCGGAGCCGTACAGGGTTTCAATAAAACAGTCGTAACCGCCAAAGTTGACGGCGATTTCGATAAATCCAAACTCCCGAGTCCTCTCCTGATGGACTTCGATTTTACCGTCAATGCGGATAAAATTGAAAAACTTGTCATATCGTTCACCAATCCCAGGCTTGAGAAACTCCCGGAAGTTATAAATACATTTTTCCGCGCGAAAAATGCTTTCGACAGCGAGGCGCTCGCCGGATGTTTTACGGAAAACGCTGTTTTGTACGACGAGGAGAGGGAACTTCGCGGGCGTAACGTAGTATGCAGCCACATAATGGAAGCCAACAGCAAAGCGAAAGTGAAAACGGAGGTCGATCACGCGATTGCCTTAAAAGGTGAAACAATCGTCGTGGCCACGCTTCACGGCGATTTCCCCGGAAGCCCGGCCGCACTGGATTTTCACTTCACTCTGGAAGGTCAAAAGATCGGCGCTTTAAACATCACGCTGCTGCGCGAGCAGCAATGAATTTTGCCGGATAATTTACACGGTGAAATGAAAAAACGGCGGGGAATATTTACGGGCAGGTTCAGGCCGGGGGAAGTCTTTCGTTCAGCGCGTCCTGCAGGACACGGGAAAGGCTCAATCCTGATTCAGCTACCCTGTCGTCCATCCATTTCGGAATGCTGACTGTTCGCCTGACCGCGCGCCCGTCTTTGACCTCGGCGCGGATAAAACTGACGAATTCGTTGTCCTCCGTCACGACATTTTTGACAGTGGAGGCGCCGGGAAGATCCTGCTTTTTGTCCTGCAGGTACTCGACCCACTGAGTCAGCGCCGACTGCGCCATGCCCAGAGCATCTCCCAGAGATTTACCCTCGCTGACGCAGCCGGGCAAATCAGGATACGTGACGGTGTAGCTCCCGTCGTCGTTCGTGTGAAAAACTGCCGGATAAATGTACTCCATAGCACTACCCCCTTTTCGCGCTGGCGGCACAGGAGTTATAACCCTGCCGCCTCCTGATCGAGCGCAAGCCGGCGATTCGCCGTTATTGCAGGGGTATTTTGGCGAGGGTTTTTCAGACGAAAACCCGTGGGACTCGCTGCGAAAAGAGGCTCACGATCTGCGCCACGATGGTGTTTAATCGCTCGGCGAGCTCGCTTATGGTGATTTCCTCGTCGCCCTGACGTCCGATGATGACGACCTCGTCGTCCGTTCTCGCCTCCGGGACGGACTCCAGGTTCACCATCGTCTGGTCCATGCAGATGGACCCGACGACGGGAACGCGTCGGCCGCGCACAAGCACCGCGACGTTCTGGAAAAGCCGCGTAAAGCCGTCGTAAAAGCCGATGGGGAGGACCCCGATTCGAACGTCTCCCCGGGTCATATAGCGGAGGCCGTAGCTGATGCCGCTGCGCGCGGGCATGTCGCGCACCGCCGTCAGCGCCGTTTTGACGGAGACAGACGGCAGCAGCGGAAAGGGACGCCCGCGTTCGCCGCTGGGAAGCCCATAGAACAAATTCCCCGGACGCACGGCGTCAAGGTGCATCTGAGGGCAATGGATCGTGGCCGCGCTGTTGCAGGCGTGCAGAAAGGGGAGGGGAATCCCGCTTCGTCGGATTTTATCGACGCTTTCCATGAAACGACCGTACTGCCAGACGGTATAGCTCAGGTCGGTCTCGTCCGCCGTCGCGAAGTGGGTGAACGCGCCCTCGACGTCGAGCCCCATCTCCTTTATCGCGACGACCGCCTCCACGGAACGCTCCGGGAGAAAACCCGTCCGACCCATCCCGCTGTCGATTTTGATGTGCACGCGCGCCCTCCCGCCGGTGCGCTCCGACGCCTCTTTCAGGGCCAGGGCGAAGTCGAGATCGCCGCAGGCGGAAACGATGTCGTTCGACACGAGGGCTTCGGCCGCGCGGCGGGGCGACGCCCCCAGAACGAGAATCTCTTCCCTGAAACCGGCTTCCCGCAGGGCCAGAGCCTCCTCGGGAATCGCGACCCCAAACCGGCGGCATCCCTCGTCCCTCAAAATTGACGCCACCGGAACAAGGCCCAGAGAATAGGCGTTGGCCTTGACGATGCCGAACACCTCGCATCCGGAACCCACAAATTTTTTAATGTTTCGATAGTTGGTCCTCAGGTTATCGGACGCGATTTCCATCCGCGTGGGACGTAAAAGCTCCATACCGTTTCGAATGCCTCCCCTGACAAATACGACGTCAACGGCCCGATCGTCGGGATTTTTCCGCTCCCGTCAGGTCGCTGACGCCGCTTAAAATTTAAGAACAAAAACCAGCGTCAACAAAATCTCAATAATGAAGTCAGGGGGTCCGCGACCCCCTGTAAGGTTATTCTTACCTGACGCTTCCTCGAATCGCTATTTCAGGCCGCGTTCCTTCAGCCAGGCTCTGTAGGTTTTGAAGAAGATGGGGCTGAGAAGCAGGAGGGCGATCATGTTGGGAATACCCTCGATGCCCGTGGATATGTCTACGATCGTCCAGACGAACTCCACAGGTTTTTCCAGCGCGATGAAAGGAGGAACGAGCCAGATCACGTTGAAAATGAAGAGCGTCACCGGGTTCTCGCCGAACACGTAGATCACGGAGGTCTTGTACTCGAAGTAGAAACCGATCATGGTGGTCAGGGCGGCGAGGGTAATGGCCACAGTGACCACAATATGCCCGAAGGAGCCATAGAGAGAGCTGAAGCCGGCGAAGGTCAGCTCCGCCCCCGTAAGGCCACCGCTCCAGAGGTCAGGGGAGACGCAGAGGATCACCAGCGCCGTCATCGTGCACATGACCATCGTGTCGATGAATACCTCCATAGCCCCATAAAGCCCCTGGTTGCAGGGATGATCTGTTATCGCCGTGGCGTGGACCATTGGGGCGGTCCCCAGCCCGGCCTCGTTGGAGAAGGTTCCGCGCGAAGCGCCCCGGCGAAGCGTCTCCATCACCGTGGCCCCGGCGAAACCGCCCACCGCCGCGTGAGGGGTGAAGGCGTATGTGAAGATCGTGACGAAAACACCCGGCAGGGACGCGATGTTCACCGCGAGAATCCCCAGCGAAAAAACGACGTAAAAAATAACCAAAAAGGGCGTGACCTTCTCCGCGAACTGCCCTATGCGCCTGAAGCCGCCGAATACGACCAGCGCCGTAATGACGACGCTCACGATAACGGTATAGAGGGGCTTCACGCCAAAAGTCGTTTCCATCGCCAGGGCCATCGTCGAGGGCTGAACCCACACGGCCGTCCCCAGCGCGCCCAGGATCATCATGATGCCGTAGAACACCGCCAGAGGCTTCCATTTTTTGCCCAGCCCTTTTTCGATGTAGTGCATGGGGCCTCCGTAGAAGCTGCCGTCCGCGTGCTCTTCTCTGAAGAGGACGGCCAGAGTGACCTCCACGAACTTGGTCATCATGCCCAGAATGGCCATCAGCCACATCCAAAATACGGCCCCCGGCCCGCCCAGCGCGATGGCCGTGGCCACGCCCGCGATGTTGCCGTTGCCGATGGTTCCGGCCAGCGCCGCGGAGATCGCCTGAAAGGGCGTTATCGTTCCCTCGCCCTTCAACGCCTCCTTTTTAAAGACCTTACCGATGGTCTCCCTCCAGATAAACGGCAGATGACGAATCTGAAAGAAACCCGTCCCCAGAGTAAACACCACGCCGCACGCCGTTATGAGCACCAGCATGGGCCAGCCCCAGAGCTGTCCCGCAAACCAGTTGCACCACTCCACCAACATCATTCCCACTCCCTCTTCTTTATTATTTTTTTACGCCAGCAGCGCGCCGATGATGCCGTAAAAGCCCTCGCAGGCTTTGTATAACTGCTCCAGTTCGATATATTCGTCCACCACGTGAGCCAGGGATTCGGAGGAGCCGCCGTACCCGATGGTGGGAATGCCGGCCCTGCTCGCGTAGTAAGAGCCGTTCGTGCAACCAATGAAATGCGACAGCGTCGCGTTTTGTCCGACGGAGGAGAGCCCCGAAAGGGTCTTTTGCACCAGGGGATGGGCGTCGTCCAGAATCCACCCGGGAATAAAACGCTTCGCCACGATGTCCGCGCCCGTGTAGCACTTTTCATGCCCCTCGGCGAAGGTCGCGCGCGCCTGAAAGTCGGGGTCCTCCGACGCCAG
>JAITPZ010000166.1 GCA_031289165.1 Synergistaceae bacterium | reverse complement strand
GCCCGTGGGGCGGATCGTCGCGCTGACGGAGAGAAGCCGCGGCGGCGATCTCACGATAGTGAAAGAGGACTTCCGCTACAACGGAGGCGGGGAGCTTCGGACCCTGGTCGAGGCCATGTCGGATATGGTGGCCGCTCAACTGGACGCCGTAACCCAGACGGTTCAGACCTCGGATCAGGTTGCGGACCACGCCGCGGCGCTGAGTCGACTCTCCGAAGAGAACGCGTCCGTGACGTCGAGGTTCGGGGCTCTGATTCGGAAGGTTTCGGATCTCTGCGGCGTCAACACCCGGTCGGTCGAGCAGGGCGCCTCCAGTATCGCGGAGATGACGGCGGGGGCGAACTCCGTCGCCACGATGTCGGTGAACAGCGCGGAATCTCTGGCCAAAACGACCCAGATCTCACAACTCGCCGCGAGCGCCGTGACGAGCCTCGTCGACGACATCAACCGGGTGGATGGAAAGACGGCCGAAAATCAGGAAAAAATTCGGGTGCTCTCGAGCTCGGTGACGGAGATTTCCAACTTTATGGGGGTTATCGGGTCGATAGCGGACCAGACCAACCTTCTGGCGCTGAACGCCGCCATCGAGGCCGCACGCGCCGGCGATGCGGGCCGGGGATTTGCCGTCGTCGCCGAGGAGGTGCGCAAACTCGCCGAGGAGTCCCGCAACGCGTCGAGGAGCGTCGAAGGCCTGGTGACGGCCCTGAGCAGGGACGCCGGACAGGCCATATCCGCCTCGGAGGAATCCGTCGTGATCGTGAAGGAGATCATGTCGAAGGCGAGCGTGACGGTGCAGGAGCTGGACAAGGCCCTGTCCGAGATCACCAGAGCCAACGACGCGATCCAGTCCATCGCCGCCGTGGCTCAGGAGCAGGCCGCGAGCAGCACGGAAATGTCCCACGCCATGGAGGCGATCCGAACCAGCACGGAGGAAATCTCGGAGTCGCTGAAAGAACTGAGCGACCTGAGCGCCCAGACCACCGAGACGGGAAAGTCGGTCTCGGACTCCGCCCTGCAGATGTCTCAGGGCATCGAGGAACTGAACGCGACCCTGGCTCACTTCAAAATAGAGTAAGAGCAGGAAAAGCGATTATGGGGTCAGGGGGTCACGACCGCCAGGGGGGTCATGACCCCCTGATTGTCTGGTTTCTTATTCAATGTTCACAAATTAAGAATGAACGCGGTCAATCTTTGGGGCTCCGCCTCAAACCTCGCGAGGAGTCGCGGACCCCTCGACCCCTTAAGTAGTTGACGTTGGTTTCTTATTCCTCGTTTCTCAGCTCTCCGACAAGCGCGTTCATGAGACCCGTCAGGGCTGAGAGGCGTTTGTCGGGGGGAAGTTTTTCGAGGTCCTCCATGCGGGAAAAAAGGGGGGCCGCCCGCATGAGGACGGGCAGCGGCAGGCGTGTTCTGTCGTACTCCAGCAGCAGCCCGTTCGTTCGCGGGTTCGCCTCGACTTTTCGCACTCCGCCGATCTCCCGAAGCCTCGACGTCAGGTACTCCGCAAGCGCCGCATCGGCTAAAAGGGGCGAGCGCAGGCGCACCCGTCCCTCGATGAAACTTTCGATCATGTTCTCGCGCCGACCTCGTCACTCTCGCAGGGTTTCTCAAGAATCGGCGTCAGGCTGTAGAGGCTGGACCCAATCGTCGCCAGGTTGTGCAGGAGCGCGGACATCGCCGGCGTGATCGTTCCGGAGAGCCCCAGGCCCAGCAGCAGAGAGTTTGCGCCGACGATGAAGGCGTAGTTGCGGTAGATTTTCTCCATCGCCCCGACGCTCAGCCGGCGCGCGTCGACGAGCGCGTGAAGGCGGTTATCGGACAGCACCACGTCCGCCGCCTCCTGCGCGATGTCGGCCCCGGATCGCATGGCGACGCCCACGTCCGCCGAGGCCAGCGCCGGAGAGTCGTTGATCCCGTCGCCGACCATGACGACCTTCCTGTCTTTTTTCAGCTGTTTCACGACTTCCGCCTTATCCTCCGGAAGAAGCTGCGCCCAAACTTCTTCGACGCCAATCGCCCCGGCGACGTTTTCCGCGACGCGAAGGTTGTCGCCCGTCAGCATCGCGAAGCGGGTTATTCCCGTCTCGCGCAGCCGCCTCACGACGTCGCGGGCGTCCTCCCGCAGGGGGTCCTCGATGCACAGAATCCCCGCGAGTCTGCCGCCCACCGCCAGAAACAGCACGGAACATTTTTCGGACTCGCGGTCGATGACCTCGCGCTGTTCGGGAGTGCAACCAACACCCTCGTCCTCGAACACGAAATGGGCGCTGCCGATCAGCACCTTTTGGTTCGAGTCGCCGGGCAAATCCCGCCCCAAATTCGGAATGCGGGAGGCGATGCCGTGGGCCACCGCGTACTCGACCGTCGAATGTTCCTCCCGGTGGGAAAGCCTCTCCTTTTCGGCCTGTCTCACCACGGCGCGCGCGATGGAGTGCGGAAAATGCTCCTCCAGGCAGGCGGCAGTGCGCAGGACCTCCTCGCGGGTGTATCCGTCGAAGGGAACGACCCTGGCCACGCAGGGAGCGGAGACGGTGAGGGTTCCCGTTTTGTCGAACACGACGGTGTCCGCGGCGGCGAGAGCCTCGAGGAACCTGCCGCCCTTCACCAGGATTCCGCGCCGCGCACCCTCGCGCATGGCGGAAAGGATGGTCAGCGGCGTGGAAAGGCGGATCGCGCAGGAGTAGTCCACCAGAAGAGCGGCCGTGGCCCTCATCGCGTCGCGCGTCCAGAAATAAATGCCGCCGGCCAGAAGGAAACTGTACGGAACGATGGCGTCCGCCATTTTTTCCGCCTTATTCTGGATGTCGGCCTTCAGCGCCTCCGACTCGTGAATCATCTCGGCGATTTTGTGAATGCGCGTCTCGCTGTCGAACGCCGTGACGCGAACGAGCAGCTCGCCCTCCTCCACGATCGTTCCGGCGTAGACGGAGAGCGGGGGCGTTCTGCGGATGGGCTCGGACTCGCCCGTCATGGAAGCCTGGTTCACCAGCGCGTCCCCCTCGCAGACCACGCCGTCGACCGGAATGACGCTGCCCGTTCGAATAATGGCGAGGTCCCCGATTTGGAGGTCGGACATGGAAATTTGCACTTCCTGTCCATCCCTCTTCACCCAGAGCCTGTCGATATTGAGCGCCAGGCTGTCGGTCAGGCTCTCCCGCGATTTTTTGTGAGTCCAGCTTTCAAGAAGGTTGCCGAGGGTGAGCAGAGTCGTGATGACCGTCGCCGTGCGGAAATCGCGCCGCAGCATCGACACCCCCACCGCGGAGGCGTCCAGCACGGAGACGTTGAAGCGTCTTTTACTCCACAGGCTGTGGAGCCCGCGAGCCAGCAGGGGAAGGGAACGCAAAAAAGTGACGGCGTAACGCAACGTCCGGGGCAACAGAGCCCGCACCACCACGCCGCCGAACAGGGAGGCGAGAGATTCCTCCAGCCCCGGCGCCTCGGAGATCAGGACCGAACCGTCGATCTTTCCGTAAAAGGCGTCGTCCAGAATCTCGACAGCCGTCAGAACCGACGCGCGGACGTCCCCTTCATAGCGAATCAGCAGACTGCCGGTTCTGTGGGCGGCGGTCGCGGCCGTCACTCCGGGTTGCGTTTCCAGCAGCGCGGCGATGACACAACCATCCGCCTGCGTAAAGGAACCTTCCGGGCAGCGAAGGCGCAGGCGGCCGGGCAGCTCGTGCTCTATCGAGAATTTCATGCCTTTGTTTTACGCTCTGATTTTTCAGTTCGCCTTTTGCTCGTTGACGTATTTCGCCTCGGCCACGACGTCGTCGACCGTCTCTTTGACCCGTTCGGCCATGGAAGCGACGCAGTCCTTCAGCTCCAGCCCCTTGCTCGCAATGGCGACGGCCACTTTTTTCCCCGCTTTGCTCCTGACAAAACAGACCGCTCCGGCTCCCACGACAATACCCGCCGCAAAAAAGAACGCTTTCTCGTAATTCATTTCACCGCACCTCGCCTTATTTTATTCCGCCGTTTATCCCGACGCCGCTCTGTATTCGTGCCGACAAACAAACAGAAATCTGTTCTCCCGGGAAAGCCTCCGACCTCGATCAAAGATCCGTACAGATCCGGTTTCGTCGCCGACTTTGGGATACATCGATTTTATGACAAAATATTTGCAGAGTCAAACATGAAATGATCCCGCATACAATGACCTTCAGGCAACCTCCGGCGGAGTTCCTCCGGGAGTCCCGGTTTCACCAGGTTGCGCACAGCAGGGGCAGGGAAAATTTCTTTCACATCTGCGTTTTTTTCGCGCCCTTCGTGACGAGGCCGACCATGAGGGCCGCTATCGAACCGAATCCGGCGTTGCAGCCGCCTCCGGCGCTCCCGCCGCCGCCGGAGGCCAGGGTCGTGCGGTCGATGTCGGAGAAGGTCAGGTCGGTGAGTATCGTCGAGTTCAGGCTCCCGTCCTCGGGCCAGGTGATCTTTGGCTCCGATTTGTCGTCGGGGAAGTCCGCGTCGTAGTGCCGGCTCCATGTGACCTTATCGCCCCACTGCGCCGTATTGCCCTCGAAGGCGGAAACGCCGGTGAAAACCGTTTCGACTGTGGAGTTCGCCGTTCCTCTGCCCGCGGCGCTTCTTCCGTAGTGGATGTCGATCGCGCCGCCCGCGGTCGCCGCCGCGTTCGAGGCGAAGGTGTTGCCGGCCCCGACGTTGAGCTTCCCCGTCCCCATCGCGCCGATCGCGCCGCCGGCCGCGGCCTCGTTGTTTCTGAAGGCGCTGCCGGATACGGTGATCTCTCCGTTCGTGGCGGAGATGGCGCCCCCGGTACCCCTCGGCGCCTTGTTGCCGGTGAAGGTGGAGTTTACCGCATTCACCTTCGGGACGCCGCCGCCATGCGGGTTGAGGTATATGGCCCCGCCGCCGCCGTTCACCGCGTCCCCCGTCCTGCCGGCCGTGTTGTTGGCGAAGGTCGAGTTGTACACGCTGAACAGAGAGTTTCCCTCCACGAACACCGCGCCGCCCAGTTTGAAGTTGTACCCGCCGTTTTCGACGGTCAGGCCGGAAACGCTCGCCCTGACCTCCGGCTCATCGGCCGCGGTTCCCTCGATGTCGAAGACCGGAAAGCCTTTGCCGTCGATTCTGTGCCCGTTGCCGAAGATCGTCACGTTTTTGTTGATGTAGATCGTCGCCCCGGTGATGTCGTCGGTCGTCAGCGCGCCCGGGTTGGTGGATTGAGAGCTCAGATCGCCGGTCAGGCAGATGATGTCCCCGTCTTTGGCCGACCCGTAGGTTGGAATCGGGTGATTGCTGGCCGGGTCCACGTCGAAGGACTGGCCGTTAAATCTGGTGTAACCCAGAGCTTTATGCAGGTCGTCATAGGTGGAGACCGGGATGAAAGTGGCGGGGACGCTGTGCTGCTCGTCGCCGAAGAAGGTCGCGGGAATCACGCTGCCGTTCACCTTCAGCCTGCTCGTCAGCCCCGGATCGATTTTTTCGGTGTGGGTCGCCGGGTCGTAGTAGACGCTGAAAACGTAATCCCCGGTGCCGGACGCGCCCGCCGTGTTGCCGCTGAACGTGGCGACGATCGTGGCCTCGATGTCCTTCGTCGTCCTGAACGGGGTGCCCCTGCCGGCTATCTTATTGGAGCCGTAAAAGACGTTGACGGCCCCTCCCGACAGACGGGCGTCATTGCCCTCGAAGCTGCTGGCGCCCTTCACGTCGAGCCTCGCCCCGTCGCCATAAAGCGAAATGGCGCCTCCTGTCGGGGCCCTGTTGTTTTTGAACACGGAGTCGGTGATGGTGATCTTCGCGTAGTACCCCAGTATCGCGCCGCCCGATATCGCGCCGCTCGTGTCGGCCGGGGTCGCGGTGTTGCCCTCGAACGTGCATTTCTCGATCGTGATCGTCGGCCCGTAAGCGCTGCCGTGCGGCCCTGCGTAGAAAGCGCCGCCGCCGCCCATCTTTGCGCTGCCGTTCCGGATGGTGGAGTTTTTCAGCGTGATGTCGGCTTTATTCTCGAAGAACATGCCGCCGCCCATCTTCGCCTCGTAACCGGCGCCGTCGATGGTCACGTTCTCGATCACGATGCCGCCGAGCGGGGGCTCGTTTTCCCCCGTCGTTCCCCCCACGTTGAAGGTCGGGTAGCCCCGGGCCGTAATGGTGCGACCTCCGCCGTCGATCGTAATGTCGGGCCTCGCTATCCTGAGCGTCGCCCCCGTGTCCGAGTCCGACGTCGCTTTGAGGGCCGATCCGAGGTCGTTGACGTCGAGGTCCCCGGTCAGCTCGATCGTGACGGGGATATCCTTATAAGCGGCGTAGTCCTCGCCCTCGGGAATGAGAACGGTGACGCCGTCATGATCGATGTCCGCGGGGTTGAGTCTGGTCAACTGCCCGTGCAGTTCTTTATAGGTCCCGGCTTTGAACGTCGCGGCCGCTTCCGCGCCCGGCGCGATGCTCATGAACGTAAAAACCGCCGTGCAGACGATCAATGCCCCGGCAATTTCGCTGTGTTTTTGAAACTTCATCTCATAAACCTCCTGATTCTGATTTGTGATTGCTGCTCGCATTTCGATTTAACGCCCCCTGGGGTCAGCCGCGCTTTCCTCCTTTTTCCTTGTTTTTTCCCTGTGAACGCGAGAGGCTGCCCGCGTCGCCGTGACTATTGAAGTTCATACGCGCCGATGTCCGGTTTGGCGCCTCTCGTCAGATCTCTCTGATCCACGGTCGGCGCAAGGGCGGCGTCCGCGGTGTCTATGGCGGGGGAGCCCTTTGTCAGCGCGATGGTGGGGGTTCCCTTTACGTTGACTTTGGGCGCGCCGGGTTCCAGAATGGACGCCACCTCCACGCCGGCCTTTGTGCCTCTGCCCGGGTCGATTGCGGGGGTCGAGCCCAGCAGGTTGGATCCGCCGTCGGCAATGACCCCCGCCGTGTCGTAACGTTCGCCGTCGCCCAGCGCCGCGTTCCCGGCGACGATGCTGTTGATGAGGAGCGCGGAGGAAACGTACCCGTCGCTGGCGCCCGCGGGCTCGCAGTGAACGCCGCCGCCGTTGAGCTTCGTGGTGTTGCCGGTGATGGTGCAGTTCGTTATCTTCGCCGCGCCCTTCACGAAAATCGCGCCGCCCTGAACCCCGGATTCATTTCCGTAAAATGTGCTGTTCGTGATGTCCAGATAACCCTGCCCATGCACCAGCACCGCCCCGCCGCCGCGGGTGAGTTTGTCGTTGTTCGGGCCGGTATTCGCGCCGTTTTTATTGCCGATGAACGCGCAGTTCTCTATCGTGAGGCTGCCTCTGTACAGGGCAATGGCCCCGCCGCCGTGGGCCTCGCCGTTGAAGAAATTTTTCATGGTCAGGTTGCGAAGCACGATGGTGTTGCGCTTCTCCGACGATGTATTGTCGTTGCCGAAACGCAAAGCGGTATATTTTTTGTCGTCGGGGCTGGCGGCGCCGTCGATGGCGTAACCCTGCCCGTCGATCGTCACCCATTTGCCGGAGGGGCCGTCTTTCACCCCGTAGGTGGCGGAGGTGACCGCGTCGATGTCTTTGTCCAGATAAATGACCGTCATAGCGCCGGAGGTCGCCGATTGAATGGCCGCATCCAGCTCGGCTCCGTCCTTTACGTGAATGACCTCGTTCGAGTACGCCGGAGGCAGCGAAACAGCCGCCGTCAACGCCAAAAAGACCGATAACGCCACTATCAATATCGAAATACTTTCAGAACCCATCCATACTTTTTTCATCTTATGACACCTCTGATAACCCTCTCGTCAGGGTCGGTTTGTGAGTAAAACAGCTCACCACCGCCATTCAAACCGTCACCGGCTCGTTTTCCTTATCCTCATTCTCATTCTCATTCTCATACTCATTCATCTTCGTGTATTCAGGGTTCCGCCGCGCCCCCCTTCGCCGCGTCCGCGCTCCTGACAAGCTGCGACCTGGCCAGATATCCGGGCGTCGCCAGCTTCTTTCCATCGCCCGTCACCCACAGCGCCTCCGCGCCGTGACGGGCGATCAGCGCTCGCGCCCTGTCCGGCGGGAGGACGAAGGCGGCTGTCGAGAGAATGTCGGCCACCGTGGAGTTCGGGTGACGGACCGTGACGGACCTCACGTTTTCGGCGGGAAACAGCGTCTCCGGGTCGATAATGTGGTGGTAACGCCGGCCCCCGGACGTAAAATAACGCTGATCGCTTCCGCTTGTGACCGCCGCTCCGTCCGAGAGGTACAGGACGTCCAGCAGCTTCGACTCCGCCGGCCGCAATTCTTCCAGGTCGGGAGCGCGGACGCCGATGTTCCAGCTTTCACGCCCGTCCAGCGGGGGGCCAATGATGACGACATTCCCCCCCGCGTTGATCAAACCGGACTTCAGGCCGGCGTCCCGGAGGAGCTCGACGGCTTTTTGCACCGCGTAGCCCTTCGCCGCCGCCCCGACGTCGAGCCTCATGTCGGCGTGACGCAGAAGGACAGTGGAATGTTCGCGATCGATCAGGATGTCCGAGGCGGAGACGTGCGTCGCGGCCGCCTGAAGCTCTTCGAGGGAGGGGATCGGGGCGTCCCCGCTGTTCGCCGGCGCCCTGTCGCGATGGTCGTGCCAGATTTTCAGAACCGGCCCCAGCGTCACGTTGACCGCCCCGCCGGTGTCCTCGTAAGCGTCCTTCGCGATCTCCAGAAGGTCCGCGATCGAGGCGTCGACCGAAAGGGGAACGCCTCCGGCGGCGTCGTTGATCGCCTTCATGCCGACCAGTCCGTCGTGGTCGTGATAGATGTCGAACAGCCGGTGCAGGCGCAGCATCTCGTCGTGGACGACGCGCGCGTATCCCTCGAACTCGATCTCGTCCTTTGTGAAAGCGGTGAACGAGACGAGCGTGTCGAACGTGTCGAAAAACTCCACGGAAAATTTTTTCGCTTCCCGCGCGCTGCCGTCCCCGTTCCCCATTCGCGCGGCAAAGAGGGCGAGCGCCACGAGCGCAAGGGTGGCGGCAATGTGCCCCAGGCGGCGGTTCATGTCCGCGAGACCCGCGTACTCTGCCCGTCTCCGAAAGAAACGCCCCTGTCGAAGGGCAGGTTTTTGAAGAGCGGCATCACGACGCGGAGCAGCACGGCCGTGAGGCTGCCGGCCAGAATCCCCGCTCCCGCCATCAGGGGGAGCAGAAAGAACAGCAGGTTGGTCGACGCCAGCCACGACGCGACGGCGAGCTGCGCCATGTTGTGCGTGACGGCGCCCGCGACGCTGAGGAGAAAGTACGAGGCGCCCCGCCAGGCGGTCGCAAGGAGCGCGATCGCCAGCAGCGAAAGCATCCCGCCGCTCAGACTCAGCAGGCCCGCGATGGGGCCTCTCGTCAGCAGAACGGACAGGGACTTCATCGCCGTGAGCGTCAACGCGGCGCGTTTACCCATAAAAAAAAGCGCATACATCGTCACCACGTTCGAGAGCCCGAAACGCATGTGGAACGGCAGGGGAAACAGCGCCCCCTCCAGCGTGGAAAGCACGAATATCATCGACAGCATGAGCCCGAGCGTCGTGATTTGGAGCGCTGTGAATTTTTTCATACGATCTCCTGAAATTATTTTAATTTTTCAATAAATCATGCTGTCGGGAGCTTCTTCCTCATGGGCCACGATGCGGACGACGACCCTGTTGGGGAGGCAGACGGCCGACTGTCCCGGTATCGACAAAAAACCCGTGTGGACGCATATTTTGTCCGGGCAATCGGAGCGCACGAACCCAACGGCCCCATCCCGAACGGCAATTTCCACGGCCGGCAGACCCTCGGGGGTGAAAAGCCCGTTTTCACCAAGAGCGGCCGTAGTCCTCACCTGGCCGTCCACGGCGATCTCGATGTACCGCTCGCCCTTCACCGTCCGGCGCGTCGTGTAAAAATAAAATAAGGAGACGGCGAGGAGGAGGCCCGATACCAGTAAAAGGTCACGCCCGGCAAAAAATTTTCTGTCGTTTGAAAACGCTTTATGCTGATTTATCTTTTACGCCTCGCCGTAAAAGCGAACAGGGCAACGGCAAGAGCCGAAAGGGAAGAGCCTGTGGAACAACCGCCCCCGCCGTTTTTACCCGATCCGGACCCCGCGCTGACCCAGAACTCGCCCTGAACGACGCCGTCCGGTTTACCGTCGAAGATAAATGGAAGAACATCGCTCTCCTCCGGGTTGTCCGGGTCTGTGGCGGTGCGCACGTCGTAATGTTTTCCATCGACTGTGGGGGAGTCGGCGAACAGTCCTCCGACCAGAGCGCCGAAAGAACCGCTCTCCGAATTTTCGAGGAAGAAATAGCACTGGAAAACATCGGAGAGATCCTCCACGGCTCCGTCCGCGAAACGCGCCATGAGGTGAAGGCCGTTGCGGCCGAGGAACCCTGGATCGGGCACGAAGATCCCGCCCGGCAGGAGAGTCCCTCCTTCGCCAGCGCCGGCCTGCCTTACGATCTCGTCGTACCTCTCCTGACCGAGATTATCCGGAGTGAACACCAGGTTCATCGCGTAAGCGCCAATGATGGGTCTCAGATTTCCGACCGTCGAATCCGTCGGAATCGTGAACGAGTATCCGCTGTTGCCTCCGATTTGCCCCTCTTCCCCGGTGATGTTTGCAGCCGAACCCTTCGGCTCGGAGACCAGAAACTGAATCCATGAAAAGTCCATCGACTCCAGCCAGTGCACGGCGAACGCTCCCATTTCCACGGCGAACGTCAGATCCGTACTGTTCCGGCCGGGAGCCATAATGAGGCCCGCAAGGTCCTCCGGAGCCGTTTCCTCCTCACCGAAGTGAAAATGGAGAGAAGCGCGGTATCGGGTCTCGTCGATCTCCGCTTCGGCGAAGATGTAGCAATCCGTGTTCTTATCCGGCATCGGCAGCTCGACCTCTCCCGACGCGCCGGTCGTCGCCTCCGCCATGACCGGTTGATCGGGGTCGATCTCGTAATCCGCACAGCCGTTGAAACTCACCCGAACCGCTGCGCCTCCATGCGGAGCGCCTTTGAAGTACAGCCTGAACCGGGCCTTCGAGTCCTCGCCCGCGATGTTCGTCACGGGTACGAGCTCCATGCCGGTATTGTCGCCGACGATGCGTTTGAGGTTATCGTCGTTCTTTATGTTGATGAACGTTTTGGCGAAGCAGACGGTTGTTCCGAAGCTCATCGTGGCGGCGACGACGGACGTGCCGGCACTGCTCGCTATCGGGGCGTACGTCAGATTGCCGTTCACCGTGTCGTGGATCCGCTCGGGGTCTATGGCGTCAAGCTCGGCCTTTGTGTACGTTTTTCCGGTTCTGGTGTCGAAGGGAACGAACCCGGGCAAGTCCGTCCTGCTTCCATCGGGATTCAGAACAAAGCCGGATACCGTGCCCCCAAGCTCGTAAGCGGAGTAATCGGGCGTCGGCAGGGGCTCGGAAAGCGACGACACGATTTTCACCTTCGCCCCCGCGGGAGCGGAATTCCATTCGGGGAAGGCCATGTGCGTGTGGGCGCTCAAAGGTGGAGCGAAAACGAGCACGAAGAAAAATGCCCATAAAAAGAGGGCCGTGATGCGCGGCGAACGGCGCGATAAAAATGTTTTGTTGTTCATACTAAAAACCCTCATAGCTGAAAACCTCCATATGAAAAATTTTGTGTAAACCGTTTTAATGCCTGTTTCGTTTAAAGATGCTGGAATATTATATTGTTTGTTCAGACTAACATTTTAAATCAAAAAAAATTGCTGTCAAGGAGCCGCGCGGGTGAAGCTCCCCGAGCCCGGTTCAGAGGGCGGGGTGATCCGCGGCGATTTATCGGCCTGTCAGGCAGGCAGGCAGGTTAAACCCTGGTGAAGCGGACCGTCATCTCTTATAATGTCCTTAGGGAACCTGCGCGTTGCGCAAAATTTTTGGTTCGGGAATCTGCGTTCAATCGGCAAGGCCAATCTTTAAATTTTGGGGGATAGAAATGAAGAAGCTGCTGACAGGCAATGAGGCGATCGCGCGAGGGGCTTATGAGGCTGGAGTGCGGTTCGCCTCCGCGTACCCGGGAACTCCGAGTACGGAAATTCTGGAAAATCTCTCAGCGTACGGGGAGATCCATTCCGAGTGGGCGCCCAACGAGAAGGTGGCTCTGGAGGGGGCTATCGGAGCCTCTTTTGCGGGGGCGAGGGCGATAGCCTCCATGAAACACGTGGGGGTCAACGTCGCCGCCGACGCGCTTATGACCCACGCTTATGTGGGCGTGGACGGCGGGCTGGTTCTGGTGACGGCGGACGAACCGGGGCAGCACTCCTCTCAAAACGAACAGGATAATCGCAACTATGCAAAATTTGCAAAAATCCCCATGCTGGAGCCCTCCGACAGTCAGGAATCGAAGGACATGGTCAGGGACGCTCTGGAGATCAGTGAGCGGTACGATACGCCGGTTCTCTTCCGGACGACGACGCGAATTTGTCATTCGAAAAGCGTCGTCGAGTGCGGGGAGAGGCGGGAAGTTCCGATCAGGGATTACGTCAAAAATATTCCGAAGCGCATGACCGTGCCGTTTTATGCCCGGGCCATGCGGGTAAGAGTCGAGGAGCGGGCGAAGAAATTGAGTTCCTTTTCTGAGGAAACCCCTCTCAATTACGTGGTGGACAACGACTCGGAGACAGGGGTCATCGCGAGCGGGGCCTGCTGCCGATATGCCCGCGAGGTGTTCGGTTCAGGGGCCTCCTATCTGAAACTGGGGTTCACCTGGCCTCTGCCGGAGAAGAAAATTCGGGATTTTGCCGGCCGGGTAAAGAAGATTTACGTCATCGAGGAAAATGATCCCTACATCGAGGAGGCGGTAAAGCTCCTGGGCATCCCCTGTATCGGAAAGGACACGTTCCCTTACAACGGAGAAATGACGCCCGACGTGATTCGGCGATGCCTCGGCTCCCTCGCGCCGCAAAGAGAAAAGCCGGACATGTCGATGGTGTTGCCCAGACCGCCCATGTTCTGCGCCGGCTGCCCTCATCGGGGATTTTTTTACGAACTCGGAAAAAGAAAGAATCTTTTTGTGGCGGGGGACATCGGATGTTACGCGCTGGCTTTCGACCTGCCCTTCGAGACGGTGGATTTCAACCTCTGCATGGGCTCCGGCGTCAGCTGCGGCCACGGGGCGCAGCTTGTGTTCGACATGAAGCCGGACAATAAAACGAGGGTCGTTTCCATCATTGGCGATTCGACGTTTTTCCACACGGGCATCAACTCCCTGATCAATGTTCTTTACAACAACAGCCCCACGGTCAACGTCATCATGGACAACCGCATTACGGGAATGACGGGACACCAGGAAAATCCAGGATCGGGCTTCACGGCCATGGGGGAACCCGGCGCGGCGATCAATATCGAGAACGTGGCGCGTGCGCTGGGGTTCAAAAACGTCTCCGTCATCAACCCCAACGACCTGGCCGAGGTGAGCAGGACGCTGGATTGGGCGCTGGGCCTGCAGGGCCCCTCCGTCATCATCACGCGCTGGCCCTGCGCGCTCAAAAAACTTTCAGATGCGGACAGGCAGGAATTTAACAACGCTTTCGCGGGAAAATACGAGGTGGACGAAGGCGTGTGCGTCGGGTGCAAAATGTGCCTGAGAGCCGGCTGTCCCGCAATTCAGTTTGATGCCGGAAAGAAAAAATCCCGTATCGGCTCCGCGGATTGCATGGGTTGCGGCGTGTGCGCGCAGATTTGCCCCAAAAAGGCTATCGAACGAAAAAACGACGCTGGGAAGGTGGCGTGAGGAATGGTGAAGAGCATTCTGCTGGTGGGCGTGGGAGGCCAGGGCACGATCCTCGCGAGTAAAATCCTGACCCTCGGCCTTCTGGACGCGGGCAACGACGTCAAGATGAACGAGATTCACGGAATGTCCCAGAGGGGCGGTTCGGTTTCCTCGCAGGTTCGATACGCTCCGGGCGGCGAGGAGGTCGAGTCGCCGGTCATTGAGGAAAATTCCGCCGATATGCTCGTTTCTTTCGAGAAGATGGAAGCGCTGCGCTGGCTTCCCTGGCTCAAGGACGACGGCCTGCTCGTCGTCAACGACTGCGAAATAGCGCCGCTGGCGGTGCTGACGGGGAAGAGGGAGTACCCGAAGGGCATCGACGAGGAACTGGAAAAGGGAAAAAAGGTATTGGT
>JAITPZ010000164.1 GCA_031289165.1 Synergistaceae bacterium | reverse complement strand
CACGATTTTGACGGACGGATTTTTCGACTTCAGGTACTTCCCCGCCCCCGTGATCGTGCCGCCCGTGCCGATGCCGGAGATGAAAACGTCCACGTTGCCCCCCGTGTCCTCCCAGATTTCCGGCCCCGTCGTCTCGTAGTGGACGGTGGGGTTGGCCGGGTTGACAAACTGACCGGGAATGAAACTGCCCGGGGTCTCTTTGGCCAGCTCGTCGGCCTTCGCTATCGCGCCCTTCATTCCCTTCGCGCCCTCCGTAAGCACCAGCTCCGCGCCATAGGCTTTCAGGAGATTGCGGCGCTCGACGCTCATGGTTTCCGGCATGGTCAGGATGATTCTGTACCCGCGCGCCGCCGCGACTGCGGCAAGTCCGATGCCCGTGTTCCCGCTGGTAGGTTCGATAATGACCGCGTTCGGCTTCAGAAGCCCCTTCGCCTCCGCGTCCTCGATCATCGACTTGGCGATGCGGTCCTTCACGCTCCCCGCCGGATTGAAGTACTCGAGCTTCCCGAGAATTTTCGCGGAAAGGTTGTGTTTCGTCTTATAGCCCGCCAGCTCAAGCAACGGGGTCCTGCCGATCAAATCCGTGATCTTTGAATATACTGGCATGAGAACGATCTCCTTTGTCTGTCGTATAGCATTACTGAAAATTAACGAAGAGCGACGCCCGCTTCGCCGATAAACCAACAACAAAGGTAACGGCAACACATCCGTCCACTGCTATCTTCCGAAATCAACATTTTTTGCAGAAAATCGCGCACACCGTCACCCCTCGATCAACAAAATCAATTCAATAAATCCCATCCAATTCAAAAAGAACTGAACAGCAAACGAGCCGAACAGGAAGGACAATATCACATGTAAATCTGATATATTTAGTTGGGTATATTAGAACCTGAAGTGCCCTCTGTCAATAGCGGGCACTCAGATTGAATTTTCAGATTGAATTTCACAATTAAACTCAAGCCGAGCTTTTGGTTCGGATTTCGTGACGGGCAGGGGTTATATGTAATACTGATCTCCGACGTCGCGGTTGTGGTATTTGTCCAGGATGTCCTGCAGGGTGATGCCGTCCAGATAGTTTTCTATGACCTTCCCAAGCCCGCGCCAGACGTCCAAAGTCATACAGAACAGGTTTCGCTGACACATATTGACATCATCGACCAGACAGGCCACGGGGGCGAGATTGCCCTCCGTTATGCGCAGAATATCGCCGACCGTGTACTGCTCGGGCAGCTTCGCCAACTTATATCCTCCCTGAGATCCCCGCGTGGTCTTCAGCATGTCGGTGTTTTTCAAAAGCGTGATGATCTGCTCCAGGTAGTTTTTGGAAATACCCTGTCTTTCCGCGACGTCCTTCAGCGAAACGTAACCCTCATCCTCATGTTCCGCCAGGTCCAGCAGCATTCGCAGGGCATATCTTCCCTTCGTCGATATCTTCATGACGCTCCCTCCAGGCCGTAACATTTTATCGTCTGTATTATCCTATCATCCCGATAAGGATTCTACAATCGGGGCAGGGGTCGACATGAAAAACGAAACGACGCCCCGAAGCCTTTCAATTCAGTCGGTGCTTACGATATTCTGTAACACGACGGGTGATTTCGATTTCAAATTTTTGGCGGCGATAAGGTTCCGGGTCCGAACATGCTTCCAGAGGCGCTCCGCAGTGAGTACACTCCTTCGGCCTTTTGTGTCCGGTGTTGGAGCAGCTCGATTCCTGCCTGTCTTTACGTTTTGCTTTAACCCCGGGGCTGTCGGAAGATGGGGCACGACTGGAATTGGTCGACAGTGCCTCAGCATCCCTGAACATAGTTTGCCATCAGGCATTTCCGGCCTGCCTGTTCAGCGTGTGAATCGACAGGCCGAAGACGTTTCCCGCGGCCTCAGCCGTGGCCTCGGAGACCGTGGGGTGGGCGTGGATGGTCCGGACGAGATCCTCCGGCGTCGCGCCGAAGTGAAGCGCCAGAGCGGCTTCGGCGATCATGTCCGTCGCGGGACCACCGACCATCAGGACGCCAAGGATCTTTTTCGTATCCGCATCGGCGACGACCTTCATCATGCCGCCGTTGTCGCCCGTGATCATGCTCTTGCCATTCGTCGCCAGGGAGAAGCTGCCAACCGCGATTTTATGTCCCTTCTTTTCGGCCTCGCGCTCGCTCATCCCGACATACGCGATCTCCGGAGACGTGTAGATACAACCCGGCGTCGTCGTGTAGTCCATGTTCGAGTCGTGTCCCATGATGTGCTCCACGGCGACCTCGCCCTCCCGCGAAGCCACGTGCGCCAGCATGTAAGAGTTGACGCAGTCCCCGACGGCATAGACGCCCTTCACGTTCGTCTCCATATGGAGGTCCGTCAGGATGCGCCCCCGCTCGGTTTTGACGCCCAGGTTCTCGATCCCGAGGTTCTTCGTAAAGGGTTTTCTCCCCTTGGCGACCAGGAGTTTTTCAGCCACAACCTCTTTCGTTCCCGCCGCGGACTCCATCGAAATCCGCAGCCCGTCAGCGTCTTTCGTCACGCCGGCGATGGTGCTGCCCGTGCAGAACGTCACTCCTTTCTTCTCCAGCGTCTTTCGCAGAATCACTGCGGCATCGGGGTCCACGCTGCGCAAAATTTCTGGCGACGTGACGATCACCGTCACCCGCGCGCCGAACGAGGCGAAGGCGGAGGCGAACTCCATGCCGATGACTCCTCCTCCGGATATGGCTATGGACGCGGGCAGCGCCTCGAAGGAGAGCGCCTCGTCGCTGGTGACGACACCTTCGAGATCGAAGCCGGGCGTGTCGGGAACGTCGGGCACCGATCCCGTCGCGATGACGATCGCGTCCGCCCCGATCGTTCGCCCTCCGACCTCTACGGAAGTGGGGCTCCTCAGGACGGCCTCTCCCTCGACATACTCGACGCCGCTGCTTTTGACGAGGCCGAGCGTCCCCGTCGCGAGGCGCGAGACGGTCATGATTTTGCGCTTCATGAGGGCGCCCCAGTCGAGGCGCGGGTTATCCACAAGAACCCCGATCCGCTTCGCCTCGGACCTGACGGCGGTCAGGAGTTCCGCCGAGTGAAGCAGCACCTTTGTGGGAATACAGCCCACGTTGAGGCAGGTTCCGCCGATGGCTTTTTTTTCGATGAGCGTAACGGCCGCCCTCAGATGAGCGGCGCGCACCGCCGCGACATACCCGCCCGGTCCCGCGCCGATGACGACAATTCGCTTACGCTTTTCTTCAGAGTTCAAAATAAAACCTCCCCTTATTCAAACCCAGGGGGGCAGGGCCCATTCGGCCCTCCTGGTCCTCATTGGCCCCCCTGGAGTCCCTGATCGATTCTATCCCCTGAGTATTAGCCTGCGGGCGGCCTGAACTTCGTCCGGACGTTGGATCGTCGTATTCTCCGGCGCGGCCTTTACCGTCTCGGGGCTGTTCTTCGCCTCTTCGGCAATCGCCTTCATAGCCGCGATGAAGCCGTCCAGTTCGTCTTTCGACTCGCTCTCCGTGGGCTCGATCATCAGGGCGCCATCCACCACAAGGGGGAAGTACACTGTGGGCGGGTGATACCCGAGGTCGATCAGACGCTTGGCGATGTCCAGCGTCGTCACGCCATTTTTCTGCTGAATGGCGTCGTTGAAAATGCACTCGTGCATACTGGGCTGCGGGAAGGGCAGATTGTAAACGCCCTTCAGGTTCGCCTTGACATAGTTCGCGTTCAGCACGGCCTGTTCCGTCACGTCCTTCAGGTTCTTTCCAGTGGTGCGAATGAAGGACAGGGCGCGGACAAGGATCGAGAAATTGCCCAGGAACGCGTGCAGGCGCCCGATGGAAAGCGGCGCGTTCGACTCCAGCCTGTAGCGGTCGCCCTCCTTTTTGATCCGCGGCACGGGCAGAAACGGCTCCAGAATGTCACGTACCACCACGGGCCCCGCGCCGGGGCCTCCGCCGCCATGCGGCGTGGAAAACGTCTTGTGCACGTTCAGGTGCATCACGTCTATCCCCATTTTCTCGATATCGGCGTAGCCCATCAGTGCGTTCATATTCGCGCCGTCACCGTAGACCAGCCCCCCCCGCTCGTGAATGATCTTCGATATTTCCGCGATGTGGGTTTCGAAAATTCCGAGCGTGTTCGGGTTCGTGATCATGATGCCCGCCGTATCCTCGTCCATAAGGGCCCGAATGGCATCGGGCGTGACGATCCCGTCCGACGAAAGCTCGACCGGAACGGGCTTGTAGCCGCAGAGCGCAGCGGAAGCCGGATTGG
Source organism: Synergistaceae bacterium (assembly GCA_031289165.1). Taxonomy (GTDB): domain Bacteria; phylum Synergistota; class Synergistia; order Synergistales; family Aminobacteriaceae; genus JAISSA01. The sequence goes on along the minus strand of JAITPZ010000164.1, from coordinate 16,086 downwards.
TTCCGTGCGCTGTGCCGGGCATGATGATTTTATGACGTTGTTTTCCCTTGCTGGAGTGGTACGCGTGGATCATCAGCATGCCCGCCAGCTCGCCCTGAGCGCCGGCGGAGGGCTGCAGAGACACGGCGTGCATCCCCGTGATCTCCAGAAGATCCCGCTCCAGTTCGTACATCAGTTTCAGCGCGCCCTGAACGCAGCTTTCCGGCATCATGGGATGCAGGTCGGCGAAGCCCGGAAGAGCGGCGGCCTGTTCGTTGACCTTGGGATTGTATTTCATGGTGCAGGATCCCAGAGGATACATGCCGGTATCCACGCCGTAGTTCCACGTGGAAAGCCGGGTGTAGTGGCGGACCACATCGACCTCGGAAAGCTCGGGAAGATCGGGAGCGTCTCCCACCAGGCTCGGGTCCAGATTCGATTCGGGAACGTCCTGCTCGGGAACGCTCAGGGCGAGACGACCCTCACGGCTCCGCTCCCACAACAGCGATTCCCTGAAGGTCAGACCTCTGGCGCCGGGGCAGTGATTGAAAGAATTTGAAGAATGGCTCATTTATGCCACCTCCTTAAGAAACGCGTCGATGACGTCTTTGGTGTGGACTTCCGTCGCGCAGAACAGATAAGCTCCCTTGTACTCCGGGAAATAGCGTTCGAGCCCCAGGCCGGCGATGAAGCCCTTTTGCGCCAGCGCCTCGTGACGGGACTCGAAGCCGTCCGGGGCGGTCAGAGCGAACTCGTTGAAAAACGGGGCGTCGAACAGAGGCCTGAAGCCCGCCTTTTCCAGCCCCGATTTGAGATATGCGGCCTTGTCGTGATTCAGGCGCGCCACCTGCCGCAGGCCCGTCTTCCCCGCCGTGGCCATGTACATCGCCGCGGCCAGCGCACAGTGTCCGGAGTTCGTGCAGATGTTCGACACGGCTTTCTCGCGACGAATATGCTGTTCGCGAGCCGCCAGAGTCAGGACGAAGGAGCGCTTTCCCTCCCTGTCTGCCGTCTGTCCCACCAGACGACCGGGGGTGGTGCGGACAAATTCCGTTTTGCAGGCCAGCATCCCCACGCCGGGGCCGCCGAAGTTTTGGGAAAGCCCGAAACTTTTTCCCTCGCCGCAGACGATGTCCGCCCCCTGAGAACCGGGGCTCTTCAGAAGCCCCCAGGCCATAGCCTCGGCAAAGGAGACCACCAGCAACGCGCCCCTGTCATGCGCCGCCCTGGCCGCCGCCTCCAGATCCTCGATTACCCCGAGAAAATTGGGAGACTGCACGATCACGGCCGATACGTCGTCCGGAACCTTGCTGTAGTCCGTGCGCCCGTCGGGCAGAACCCCCAGCTCGACCCTCTTGAACCCCGACGGCCTGAAATAAGTGTCCAGCACCTGAACGTAGTGCGGGTGATTGAAGCGCGAACAGGCCACCTTCGGCCTCTTTTTGACGCGGATCGCCATCAGCGCCGACTCCGCAAGCGCGCTTGCCCCGTCGTACATGGACGCGTTGGCGACCTCCATGCCCAGCAGGTTCGCGGTCATGGTCTGAAACTCGAAAATCGCCTGGAGCGTCCCCTGGCTGACCTCGGGCTGGTAGGGCGTATAGGAAGTCTGGAACTCCGACCGCGAGTAAAGATAGGGAATGTGGGCGGGCACGTGGTGGCTGTACGAACCCGCGCCGACGAACGCGACTCCGGGGCAGTCTGCTCCGGCCATCTCGCCCATCTCGCGCATCAGCGCCCACTCGCTGCGGGGCTCTATCGCGATTTCCCTCTCGCGCCTGCTGCCGGCGGGAATGGACGCGAACAGCTCCTCGATCTTTTTGATCCCGACAGCCTCCATCATCTCCCGGAGATCTTCCGGGGTATGGGACAGATATCTCATGTCAAATCCCCTGATTTGTTGAGAACGCACATGGCGTTCAGTGAGACGCGTCCAGCGTCTTCACGTATTCAGCGTAGGCGTCGCTCTTCAGAAGCGCGTCGAATTCCGCGCCCCCCTCCGCCTCGATTTCCACCATCCAGCCCTCTTCGTAGGGAGAGGAGTTGACCAGCTCCGGGGCGTCGGCCAGAGCGTCGTTGACCTTCGTGACCTTCCCGGTGACGGGACTGTTCAGGTCGCTGACGGCCTTGGTGGACTCCAGCGATCCAAAGGCCGCTCCCGCGTTGACGGCCGCGCCGACTGACGGCAGTTCCACATACACGATGTCGCCAAGAGCGCTCTGCGCGTAGTCATCCACGCCGACGCAAACGACGCTGCCGGCCTTCTTCGCCCACTCGTGTGTCTTCGAATAGGAAAGATCCTTTCTGATATCCAGTTCCTCAAATGTTTTCATATTCTGCTTCCTCCTCGTGTCAAATAACCTCAAAAAAACCCCAGGGCTCCGCCCTGAAACCTGCAAGGGGTCGTGGACCCCCTGACCTCATTATTATTATTAAAGATCAAAACTTTTAAATATTTATTCTTGCCGTTCTCGCCGGGCGAATATCCGCGACGACCTCGACCTCTATCGAACGCCGCGCGTCTTTCAGCGTCACTTTTGCCCCCGGCGCGACGGGCCGATCCACGCGAATGAACCCGCACACCAGGCCCCGGGCATGGAAGCCCTCCGGTTTGTCGGGACTGGCGATGCTGTAAATCCTGCCTCCCGACCGGCCGATCGCCATGTCGATGACGCAGGTGGGAACAACTCCGATTTTTTCTCCGTCCAGCAACGCGACGGCGTTGTCGGTCTCCACCTTGCGCGGATCGAAACCACAAAATGGGAGGGTATACTGAGATGGAGAGTTTTCATAAAGCCCGGCGCCGATAAAGGATTTCGTCAGTTTGCCCTCTTTATCGAGAGGCAACGCAAAGAACCAGGGGGTGTTGACGAAAGGCCAGTGCCCTATATCCTGGTGGGAAAGGGGCAGCATCGCGCCGGCTCGCAGGGAATCCCGCGCGGCAAGCCCGCAGGGGATGACCTCGTCCCCGCCGGTCTCCAGGATCATGTTCCATACCGCCAGGGTTTTGTCGGGGGGCGTCAGGATCTCGAAACCAACCTCGCCGGTGTATCCGGTGCGGGAAAGCAGAATGGGAACGTCGCCGGGCAGTCGGACGGGAGAATTTTTGTCGGCGTAGTCGCCCAGAAATTTGAAATATTTCAGCCCCTCGACGGATCCCTTCCCCTTTGCCAGAAGTTTTTTCACGATGGAGACCGAGGAGGGCCCCTGCAAATCGATCTTGCCAAAATTTCCTGCGTCGTCGCGGATCGTGACGTTTTTGAAAGTATTGTGCTTCGTCAGATGTTCGGCGACCACGCTCCCCATGCCCGCGTTGACGACCAGGATATATTCCCTGTTCGCGTCGTCGCCGCCCATGTTATAGACGATGGTGTCGTCCACGACATGCCCTTCCTCGTTCAGGATCACGGAATAGCCGCAGCTCCCGACCGCGAGCTTTTCGATGTTCCGCGTGAGACAGAGCTGAAGCAGCCCGTACGTGTCCCTGCCCCTCACCCGAACGACCGACATGTGTCCGATGTCGAACACGCCGCTTTTTTCTATAACGTAAAGATGCTCCTTAACACCTCCGGTCGGATACCAGAGCGGCATCTCCCAACCGCCAAAGTCCGTCAACTGCCCGCCCAATTCTCGATGAACCGAGTTTAAAGCCGTCTTATTAAGCACCCTCTCACTCCCTCTTTTCCAAATATAACGACACGTCAAATCGAGAAAAATTGATCGTTTCCCGGACACGAAAAAAACTCCCGGCACTCCGCACGCCGGGCTTTTAGATTCGATATTGAATAACCGAAATAACAGGAATGATTTATGAAGGCGTCAACGAAGGGGAAAGAAACAGCAGGAATGGAGCGTCAGAGAATTTCCAGTTCGATTGCCGCCATGACATATCCTGATTCGACTATAAACAGTACAGTCCCTGCACTCTTTCACCGGAACACGTCACGTAAAACGCGGCATCGACATTCACCCCTTCCTTTACACAAAATACACTGACGACCTGAATTTTATCATACCAGAAATACAGACGGATTTGAAAGGCGCAACAGCACTAAAGCAGCATTTTCCAGTCGCCGAAATCCGGTTCTTCCATACTTGGCGTTCATGGTTACTATAACTGTATCTTCGTCGCCTTGCGTAAGCTCGGATACTTTTAAAACATGCTCTGACGAATGACAAAAATGGGCCTCAAGAAGCGGTCTGGGTTCCTTTAGGGTAAAATTGTATCATCACACACTATAAACTCAGGAGGGAGACGACCCCGGATTGAGATCTGCCCCTGAGAAGAACGAGGATTGATGATTATGGATAAAAAATCCAGCATGAAAATAATTTTTATGTTGCTATTGTTCATTTGCAGCACAAAATTATCCAAAATGATGGACATGGAAACAGACTTACGCAGAGAGGCGGGGGCGGGAAACGTAAAAGCTCACTTTGCGTTGAGCAGCTATCTCAAAAACACTCCATTTCTAAAATGGCTCTATAAAGTAGCTGTTCCCCCCGGAGTGAGCAAAGAAGATCCCTACGACGATCAGGAGCATTTGAAATGGCTCCAAAAATCTGCTGAAGGAGGGTATGCCGAGGCCCAGTTCAACCTGGGTATGGCATATTACAATGGGGAAGGCTTTCCCCAAAACCGCACGCAGGGCGTAGAATGGTGGATGAAAGCGGCCGCGCAGAGATATGGTCCGGCAGAACTCTTATTGCTGCAGTATCTGACCGGCATCACCGTGAAAGAAAACGAGGGAAAGGAACTGACCGAGCCCGAACACCTTGTCAAAGAACATTACAAAGGGACGTTTGGTAAACAGTAAGCGTTCAAGCCCCCTTCTTAAATTTTCAAAATTCAATTTTTAGATGGTATTTTGGTTCCAAATTGCAGAGATGAGGGAGCAAAATAAGACAAATCATGATTTATTGCATGATATTTTTAGAATTCAGCGGTCAAATACATATTTTATGAGGCTTGGCCTATTGTGATCGCTCCATCATTCGCACCTTTATTACAAGATACAAATAATGTAACACTATTCTTATGTTTTCGCAAATTATTATTTAACGAATCCTAAGTATTCACCGGCTCCGTTTTCCCGGTGCAGAGCGCCAGCGACGCGATGTGCTCCTCTCAAACCCAAAAAAACAACACATCCGTCGTCGTGGTTTCAAATTCTTCATCCTCCCCGATTCGAGGTCATACCTGATGCCTCTCGGCAGCGCTTCGTAACAAATCGGGACTCCGTCAGAAGGTCGACGCCTTTCTCCCGGCCTTCAGGCGGGCGGCGAGGCGCTGGAACTCCTCCATCTCCTCCGGTGTCGCCTCGTGGCGTTTCAAACGTCCGTCAAGATAACTCAGTTGTTCCATCGCCCGTTTTCTTTTCAGGGCGTCGCAGACCGACCCCCAGGGGTCGGCGTCGCGGGTGAACTCCAGTTCCTCGCAGAACGCGCCGCCCCGGGCGATCAGGGCCAGGGGGAAGGTCTCGCCCATGGAATGCCAGCGCGCCTCCAGAGACTCCGGCGACTCCGTCATGATCGCCAGCACGATCTCCTTGATTTGCGCGTCCGCGATCAGGGGGAGAATTTCCTCGGGACGGCAGTCGCAACGATATTCCTCGTTCCGCCAGAGCAGGGCGCAGAGGCCCGCCTCAAGAGGATCGTGTTTGACTCCGGCCGATTTTCGCCCGGCGGACGGTCTTTCGCCCGGCGCTCCGTTCGCGTCTGGATTCGGGGCGGGGTTTTTTCTCCTGCGGTACTGTTCCAGCTCCCGCCAGAACTGGTCGGGGTAGAAGCCCAGCGCCCCCGCCAGCTCGGAGACGTAAGGGGCGATCATCGTGGGTTGAAGCTGCGCCAGCCCCTCGAACAGGGAATCGACGCCCCTGCGTCGCGTCGCGGCATCGTCGAGCAGGGGTCTTACGGCGTGCAGGTGCTGCAAAATCAGGGGGCGCGCCTCTCCGAGCGCCGTCTCGAACAGCTCCTTACCGCCCTCGGAGTTCAGCAGTTCGTCGGGATCCTTGCCGACGGGCAGCGAGATCACGAAAACGTCCAGCCCGAAGTTCTGAAGCGTGTACATTCCCCGCAGCGTCGCCTCCTGCCCCGCGGCGTCGCTGTCGTAGCAGATGCAGCAGCGGTCGCTGAAACGTTTCAGCAGTTTCGCCTGCTCCTCGGTCAGCGCCGTTCCCAGCGAGGCCACGGTCTCGGCGTAGCCGTGGATATGGAGGCGCAGGGCGTCCATGTAGCCCTCGACCAGAATCGCGCGTCCCTTCTCTCGAATCGCGTTTTTCGCCATGTGCAGCAGGTAGAGATTGCGGCGTTTACTGTAAAGTGCGCCCTCGGGGCTGTTGATGTACTTCGCGCCCTCTCCGTCCACGATGCGCCCGCCGAACGCGATCAGTCGCCCGGCGACGTCGCGGATCGGGAAGATCAGACGTCCACGGAACCGATCGTAAAGGCCGCTCCGCCCCTCCGCCACCAGCCCAGCGTCGAGGGCATCCTGCGCGCTCACACCCTCTTTTTGCAGAATACGCCAGACGGTATCCCACGAGTTGCTGCTCCAGCCCAGCTCGAAACGGGACGTCATCTCCGACGGGACGTTCCGCCGCGCGAGGTACGCCCGGGCGACCTCGCTCTCGGGGGCGGAAAGAAGCGCGCGAAAAGACTTCCCCGCGATCTCCATGACCTCGTGGAGATTGCCGGAGACGTGCGCCCGCTTCCCCTCGAAATGCGTCAGCTCGACGCCCGCGCGCTCGGCCAGAAGCTCCAGCGCCTGCGGAAAAGTCAGCCCCTCCGTCTCCATGACGAAGGTGAATATATCTCCTCCCCTGCCGCAGCCGAAACAGTGATAGTTCTGCCGCTCCTGTGAGACGTGGAAGGAAGGGGTTCTCTCGTCGTGGAACGGGCACAACCCCGTGTGGCCGCGTCCGGCGCGATGCAACCGCACCCGGTCCCCAACCACATCGAGGATATCGAGGCGGTCCTTGATTCTCTTAACATCGTCGTTCTGCTGCACGCCCTTCACCTGTCCCGCTTCACATGTCCTGATGGAAAAATATCCCTGTCGATACGCATTTTCGAGTTTCAATTCGACGCCGCGCTTTTGACAAGCCCGGCGTGCGTCAAAAAAACGGAAAAGGATCGACAAGACCCTTTCCCGTCATTATAAGCGCAAGGGAATTTTTCCTGCGTAAAACTTTTCCGCTTCGAACTCCTAGCGGAACAGGGGGGCGAGTACCAGCGCGACGACCGTCATCAGCTTGATGAGGATGTTCAGGCTCGGCCCGGCGGTGTCCTTGAAGGGGTCGCCCACGGTGTCGCCGACGACCGCCGATGTGTGATTGTCCGTACCCCTGCCGCCGTAGTTTCCCTCCTCGATGTACTTCTTCGCGTTGTCCCACGCGCCGCCGGAATTCGCCATGAAAAGGGCCAGCATGACGCCCGTGACGATGGACCCCGCGAGAAGGCCGCCAAGCGCCGCCTTTCCGAGGACGAGGCCGACCGCAAGAGGAGCGAGAATCGCCAGTACGCCGGGCAGCACCATTTCCCTGAGCGCCGCCGTCGTGGAGATGCTGATGCACTTCTCGTACTCCGGCTGTCCCGTGCCCTCCATGATGCCCGCAATATCCCGAAACTGACGACGCACCTCGTCGATCATGGCCTGGGCCGCGCGCCCCACGGCCTCGATCGTCATGGAGCAGAACAGGAAGGGCAGCATTCCGCCCAAAAGAAGCCCCACGATGACAAAGGGATCCATGATGTCGATGGTGCTGAGCCCGGCGGTCTGCGCATAGGCGACGAAAAGCGCCAGAGCCGTGAGCGCCGCGGAGCCGATCGCCAGGCCCTTGCCCATGGCGGCGGTGGTGTTGCCGATGGAGTCCAGCTTGTCGGTGATTTTACGCACGTCGGGGGACAGTTCGCTCATCTGCGCGATGCCGCCCGCGTTGTCCGCAATGGGACCGTAGGCGTCGACGGAAAGCGCGATTCCCGTGATGGAAAGCATGCCGACCGCCGCGCAGGCCACGCCGAATACGCCGGCAAACCAATGGCTGATCAGCGTCGAAAGGCAGATCAGAACAACGGGGATCGCCGTCGACTTCATGCCCAGAGAAAGCCCGGACAAAATCACGGTGGCCGTCCCCGTCTCCGAGGAACGCCCCACCTCCCTGACGGGTTTGTAGTCGCTCGACGTGTAGTACTCTGTGACGAAACCGATCAGCACGCCCGCCAGAACGCCCGAGGTCACGGCCAGGAAAACGTGGAACCCCCGGGTCACGAAGAAGAGCATACTCAAAATGAAGGAGCCCGCGATCATCTTGCCGCCCGCGACGAAGGTCCCGACGCGCAGGGCATAGGCGGCGTCGCCGCTCTGAATGCGGTCCAGAACCTTATCCACGCGCGGCACTTTTCTCGCGTATTTGAACAGAAGCTGCGACCAGGGGTTTTTGGTCGAAATCATCAGACAGCCCAGGATCGACGACAGGATGCCCCACCCCGCGAGAAACAGCGGAAAGGACGCCCCGAAAAGGCCGAGCGCGCCCCTTTCGTCGCCGTAGAGTCCCGTGAAGGCGACGCCGATGGCCATGGTCGCGATAATGGAGTTCACGTAGGACTCGAAGAGGTCCGCGCTCATTCCGGCGATGTCGCCCACGTTATCGCCCACGTTGTCCGCGATGACGGCGGGATTGCGGGGATCGTCCTCGGGAATGCCCGCCTCGACCTTGCCCACCAGGTCCGCCCCGACGTCGGCAGCCTTCGTGTAAATGCCTCCCCCGACCCGCGCGAAGAGCGCGATGCTGCTGGCGCCCATGCCGAACGCCGCCAGGGTTCCGACGTCGAGGAAGAGCCACGCGACGGCAACGCCAATGAGCCCGATGCCAACGACGAGCATCCCCACGATGCTGCCTCCGGAAAAGGCCATGTCCAGCGCATCCCCCGCGCTGCGCGTGGCGGCGAACGTCGTGCGCCCGTTGGCGTGGGTCGCCACGTACATGCCCAGCCACCCCGCGCCCGCGCTGCAGGCCGCTCCCAGAAGGAAGGCGAAGCCAACCCCGAAGCTCCGGAGAAATATCCCCAAAAGAAGAGTCAGTGCGCCCACAAAAGCCGCCAGCCATGTGTATTCCTTCGTCAGAAAGGCCATGGCCCCCCTGTGAATGATTCCGGACAGTTCCGCAATTTTAGGGTTTTCCACCTCGAAAGCCACCATCTTCTGATAGGCAAACCACGCGTAAACAAGAGCCGCCGCTCCCGGTGCGACCACCAGTACAACCAATAAAAACGTCACCTCTGCAAACCTCCTTCGCAAAATTTTTGCATTTATAAAGCTGATTATAGCTTAAAATACCGGAAGAAAAACGCCACCCGACGGCAGAGTCCCCGGTTTGTATATATCCGCCGTCGACTGCGATTCATTTTTCTGCTTCGGCGGAGGGTTCCTCTTCCCGATAAATTCTCCACGCCCTGCGGTAGCTGTCCAGGAAAAACACGAAAAGGCTCAAAATGAGCGGCCCGACGAATAGTCCGATAAATCCCCACGCCGCCAGTCCGCCGAACGCGCCCAGAAAGATCAGGAGCGTACTCATGCCGGCTTTTTCCGATATGAAGAAGGGGCGCAGGAAATTGTCAACGGTGCTGACGACGCACAGCCCCCACAAAACCAGAATAGTGCAGCCCTTCACGTCTCCCATCAGGAAAAGGTAGACGGCCCCCGGAATCCAGACCGTCGGGGTCCCCACGAAGGGAATCATCGCGAGGAGCGCCATGATCAGACCCGCCAGAAGCGGCCCGGGCAACCCCACGAACCACCATCCGATGGCCCCCAGAACGCCCTGAAAACCGGCCGTCACGATGACCCCGAAGACGACGGCGCGCAGCACGACGTCGGCGCGGCGTATGAACTCCTCCCGTTCGTCCTTCATCAGGGGGATGATATCCCCGAAGTACCCCAAAAGAAGGTGTCCGTCCCGCAGAATGAAGTAAAACGCGATGAAGATAATGGTCTGATGATACACCAGCGTGGCGATGTTGCCCAAAAATCCCTGAGAAAGCCGAATCGCCGTGGTGGTCATCCAGCTCAGAAGCTGTTGCGTCCCGTCTCTCAGGATGGGGTATCTTTCGAACATCGGCAGCAGCTCCCTGACGACCACCTCGGGCAAAAGAGCCTCCAGGTTGAGCCTCAGCCCCTTCGAGGCGTCGATGCTGCCGAGTACGTCCGCAAAGCGACCGAAGAGGCTGATCACCTCGCGGGACGCGAGGATGCCCGCCGCGATGGCGGGAGCGATCAGCAGCAAAACCACCAGGAGCGTGGTCAGAAAGGCGGCCAGATTGCGGCGCTGAAGCCCGAACGTATTCAGAAAGCCGTTGTAGACGGGACAGGAAATGAACGCCAGAAGCATCGCCCAGGTCAGAGGCGAGAGAAGCGGAAGGAGCGTCCTGCCGGAAAGAAATGCAAGAACGAGAAAGAGCAGGATAAACGGCACGATCCAACCCTTGATATGTTCCACAACGCTTTGCTCTGCAGGAGTGTGAATCGACATCCCCTCCGTTTCGAAAGTCGTATTCGAAATCTGCGACATTGGACCATTCTAACCCGAAACGCGCCCCGGATACAGCGTAAATTCATTTTCCCGGCCCTGGCAATGCGCTCGCGTCGCGGGGGCGTCATTCACCCTCGTAGGACGCAGACGGGGAGAAATGAACGAAGTCCTTAAAAACATAAGGCGAGGTCATGAGGCCCAGCAGGGCGGAGTAGCCCGGGAAAAAACGCAAAACGTCGCCCCACCGCGGCGGGGAATCCATCTCCTCGACGTCCAACAGCATGTGGTCGCTGGAGGCTCCCAGCACCGTCACGCCCCGGTCGCAGGGAATCAGCCCCTCGGGCGGGACGTCCTGCCGCCCCACGGCCACGATGGCCCTGAGGCGTCTGCCCCGATCCTCGAACGTGTGGACGTTGCCGAAGGCGTCCGCCCCCGTCTCCCCCTCGGGAAGGGTAGGCCGGACCCGAACTTCCACGACCTCCGCCTCCAGAACCGCCGTGTCCTGACGCAGCCAGGGAATATCCCGCCGCCAGGCGACGTCCCGCCCCAGCAGAATCGCCTCCCCGACGCGCAGCTGGTTGACGCCCGCCGGAAGCTCGCCGCGCTCGATCAGCATCAGCGAGGACGTCGAGCCCCCGGAGCAGACGGGAACGTCGTAACCCAGAGCGCTCTCCAGCGCTTCGCGGGCGGCGCACAGCCGCTCCAGCGCGGACACCCCGGGCAGCACGCCGGAAAAACACCCGAAGTTGACGCCCACGCCCCGGAGTCTCAGACGGGAACAGCCCCTCAGCGTCGAAACGAAGGCGTCCAGTTCCTCCTCCAGGATCCCCTCGCGGCGATCGCCGAGGTCGAACATCAGCAGCGCCTCGTGCGTCGCCTTCGCCAGGCGGCACTCCGCTTCCAGAGCCTCAATGCTCTCCGTCATGGAGACCAGAGAGCAGTCGGCGCACCGGACGACGTCCTCCAGCTCGCTTTTCATGGGAATACGGAGCAGCGCGCGGGGGACGGAGGGAAACTCCCTTCTCAGCAGCTTCAGGTTCCGGAGGCGGCTGTCCGCGAAGGACGCGCAGCCCCCCTCGATCATCGCCCGCGCCGTGCGAGGCTCGGCCAGCACCCCCTTGGGCACGGCCGCGACCTCGACGTTCGCCCTCCGGCAAAGCTCGACCACCTTCGACGCGTTCTCGCGTATGCGGTCGGGGCATAAAACAATCCTGGGGTATCGACCCATAACCGACCTCCTTTAAATAACCTGGGGCTCTGTCCCCTCGCCAAAAACCTCGCAAAGGGTCGTGGACCCTTTGATCCCGTTATTAAAAATTTTTTAATTTAAATGCTCTTTCAACGACATTTCCATCGCTTCGGCCAGGGCGCGCGCGCCTGCCGCTCCGCCGGGGCCGAGCGCGCTTCCGCCGAGAAGGGTCCAGCCGCGCCTGCCCTTCAGGAAGGGAGCGAGCTCCTGCAGGTCTCCCTTCACCTTCGTCTCGTGCCGCGTGACCGACACGCCGCGCAGTCCCGCGGCCCCTCCGCAGCTGCGGATCGCGGTCAGGTCGGTCAGCAGACGCACCGGCTCCGGCAGCGGGCCGAAGCGATCCTCCATTTCCCTTCGAAGCCCCACGATCTCATTCAGGTCGACGGCCTTCAGCAGGCGTCGGTAGACCGTCACGCGCACACCGTCCTGCGGGATGTAGAACGCCGGAATGGCCCCGCCCTGGTCGAACGAAAGCTCGGTCTGCTTCTGTTCCTTACCGCGCAGCTTCGAGATCTCCTGCTCCAGCATACGATAGAAGAAGTGAAAGCCGCCCGTTTTGGCGTTGCCGTGCTGGCTGGTGCCGCCGATCTCGCCCGACCCCCGGATCTCAAGGTCGCGCCGCGCCAGCGAGTAGCCCGACCCCAGGCCCGTCAGGCTGGAGATCGCCTCCAGACGGTCGGCCGTCTCCTTTCGCAGCTCCTCCCCGTCGGGGTAAAAGAAGTAGGCGAAGGCGTTTTCGCCTCTGCGCCCCACGCGCCCCCGAAGCTGGTACATCTGCGCCAGACCCAGCTCGTGCGCGTCGTCCACGACAATGGTGTTCGCGCCCTCGACGTCCAGCCCGCTCTCGATGATCGTGGTGCAGAGCAGAATGTCGATCTTCCGGTCGTAAAAATCCATCATGGTGTGCTCCAGTTCCTGCTCCGGCATCTGCCCGTGCGCTGTTCGGATCCGCGCGTCGGGGAAAAAAGCGGACAGCATCGTCATCTGACGCTCCATGCGGAAGATTCGGTTCGTCACGAAGTACGCCTGTCCGCCGCGCGACAGCTCGTGGGCGATGGCCCGGCGGGCCAGAGAGGTCTGCCACGGCCCCGCGTAGGTCGTCACGGGCAGGCGGTCGTTCGGAGGGGTGGAGAGCACCGAGATGCTGCGCAGCCCCCGCAGGGACATGGCGAGTGTCCGCGGTATCGGCGTGGCCGAGAGGCTCAGGATATCGACCGCACCGTAGACGCGCTTCAGTGCCTCCTTGTGCATGACGCCGAAGCGATGTTCCTCGTCGATCACCAGCAGGCCGAGGTCGCGAAATCCGATCCCCTTCTGCAGCAGCCTGTGCGTGCCGATCACGATATCGACCGCGCCGCTCATCGCGTCCTCCAGCACCTTCGCCGCGCCGCTCTTCTTCACGAAGCGGGAAAGGAGGCCCGTTTTGACGGAAAAACCCGACAGGCGCGCGTTGAAGGTCGTGTAGTGCTGCTGCGCCAGAATGGTCGTGGGGACGAGGATGCAGACCTGCCGCCCCGCGGCCACCGTGCGAAAGGCCGCGCGCATGGCGACTTCCGTCTTGCCGAAGCCGACGTCGCCGACGAGCAGCCGGTCCATCGGAAAGGGCTGGTCCAGGTCCTCCATGATGTCCCCCACCGCCTTGATCTGGTCCGCCGTCTCGATGTGGGGAAAGGCCGCGACGAAGTCCCGATACAGCCCGTCCATCCCCTCCGCCGCGAGGCTTTTCAGGGGCTGGCGGCGCTCCAGCTCACGGCGCGCGTACATCTCCATCAGGATGCGGGCCTCTTCCTTCGCGCGTTCACGGTCCTTCTCGACCGATTTGCGCCACCGCGTACCCTTCAGGGTGTCGAGCTGCACCTCGTCGCCCTCGTGCTCCGCCAGCGCCGTCAGTTTGGAAAATTGCAGCACGGGGACGAGCAGGCGCTTGTTTTCCGCGAACTCCAGGGTGATGGCGTCGAGCGTCTCCCCGCCCGTGACGATCTCCTCGATTCCGCGGAACACCGCGACGCCGTAGTCCTCGTGAACGACGAGCTGCCCGTTCGTCAGGCGGTCCCGCCACTCCGTCGGAACGCGCCACGAGGTCGGCGCCGGTCCGGCCGTGATGCCCGAAAGCTCGCGATCGGAGATGAACGCCTCCTTCGACGTGTGATCGACGAACCCCGAGGAAAGCTGACCGGAACAGGTCTCAACGAAAGGCATGACCGAGAAGGGGCCGCCCTCCCGGTCCAGAAAACGGGGGTTGGAGGTGGTCACCCGAATTCGATAACCCCGCTCGTGCAAATCCTCGCAGAGCCGCAGCACCGCGGTCAGCTCCCCCCGAAACGGAGGACAGTCGTCGATGTCGAGCTCCGCCTCGGTCATCTCGACGGCGCGCGTTACGCGCAGCCGCGGGAAACGCGCCAGAGCCGCGAAAATCTCGTCCCATCGCGGAATGGCGTCCACCTGCACCTCGCCGCGAAGCTCGTCCCACAGCCAGTGGTAGGACGTCGCCTGGTTTTCGATTTTCTGGGGATCATAAAGCACGATACGCGCTTTCGGCGGCAGCATCGTGAGGAGGGTCGCGTTTTTGGCGGTCGTGACGCTGTGCAGTTCGATTTCCTCGAGGTCGGCGACGCTCTTCTGGGATCCGGGGTGAAAGGCCCGGATGCGCTCCAATGTCTCGTCGAAAAACTCGAACCGCAGGGGCAGCGCGTGGACGGGGTCGAAAACGTCCATGATGAACCCCCGGAGGATGTACTGCCCCGGCGACCACACGAGGTCCGATCGCTGATAGCCGCTGCGTTCCAGCCAGGAGACCAGACGGTCGCGGGCGTAATCCTCGCCCCGTTTGAGCTCGAACTCCCCGTCGCCCAGAAGGCAGGGCGTCATGGCCGCGCCGGGAGTGGAGACCAGAACGCCCCCCTCGCGGACCCAGCGCCCGATCATCTCGCCGCGCTGCAACAACAGGGGCCGACTGCCGATCGTCCGTGCGGTCAGGGGAAGCTCGTTCAAAAGATGAACGGGCACATCGGGAAAGAGGGCCTGTCGGTCCGCCGCAAACTCCGCCGCCTGGCGCCCGTCAGGCAACAGCACCAGCAGAGGCCCCCCCGAAAGAGCATCCCCGCACGCCCACGCGAACGCCGCGCCGCCCGCCCGGTCATGAACCGTTCCTCCCCTGCCCCACAGCTCGCCGTCGACCTCGCTGAGGCGCCCTACCCGCACTCTCGCACTCTTCCCCACGCACGTTTCCTCCCCGCGACGTCCGCCGCGATTTATAAATACCCGCGTGGAAATTCTATACCACATTACATGGAAAGAAAAAGAGAACCTGGATGGGGGCGATATCGAACGCCTTCCAGGGATTTCCGTCAAAATTCGCATACCTTCGTCTTTAAGAGCGGTATTCGTGATCATCAGGCATATACGCACGAAATCTGTTGGATTTACGAGAGTGATATCGGGAACAGGCCTGTTCAGTATTCTTTGATATGCCTACGTTCTGTGAACCGCTCCGGATACGACCTTCATGCCGCTCACTCCTTACGGGGGGCCGGTTTTTTTGTCCGCAGCTCCAGAAGCTCCGTCTCCAGCGCCTCTTTTTTGGCTCGCAGGTCCTCCATAGCCGCCTTCGCCTGCTGCACGCAGTCGTGTGCGGCCATCTGCACCCTTTGGCTCTTTTCCTGCAGTTGCCCGTTCTCTTCCCGCAGCTGATTGATGGCCCGCATCTGCAGGCCACTCACGTATTCCGCTTCCTTCCGAATTTTTTCGCCTTCCCTGCCCTGGTCCTGATACCGAATGAACAGGAAAAAAAGCGTGACCCAGGAGGCACAGGCCACAGTCATCAGCAAATAAAACATGATGTATTCATTCCCAGCGTCCTACGTTGCATTCACCATGTCCGTCCCGTCATTTTTTAATACATTCCTCTGTCAGCGTATTAAATACAAGTTTAGCTGTGTACGTGGAAATCGGCAAGGTGTCATTTGAGTTCGCCTCTTACGAACACCGGGCGCAGAGGTGGAGGATTTGCTGAATTGCTTTCACTCACGCTCAAAATTATCTCCACAAAGAGAGCGGCTCCCGAAGCAGCCGTTTTTTATCACTCGTTTTGGCGCTTTGTTTAACAAACAACGAGCCGGAGGGAACGGGAGAGTCGTTTGAAACTTGGCAATCCGTAAATTTCCGGCGCGAAACACCCGGGAAACGGAGACCGTGAGATTGTAAAATCGACCGAGTCCGTGCGGACTCTTTTGCGCACGGCGACAGGGATTCGACAGAACGACGACGTAAAGGGGCAATGAGGATTGACGAGCGGCGATAACGGCGAAGCAAATTTGAACGCGGAGTACGGGA
>JAITPZ010000121.1 GCA_031289165.1 Synergistaceae bacterium | reverse complement strand
GTTCGCGATGGTCACGGGCCCTCCCCATGCCTCCTCCTTATTCCCCAGCAGAGACATGATGGGCGGCGAACCCGGGGACCGAAACGACTCCGCAAAAGATCCCCCTTCCCCCTTATTGTTGGGCATTCCCAGACCCGCGTTGGTAATCTGCCCCCCGACGACCTGGAAAACGCTCTCGATTTCCTGATACGCGGCGGTGTAGTCCTCCGTCTGAGAAAACACCGACGACACCCACCACAGGGATCCCACCACGGCGGCCCCCATAATGGACATAATGAGCAACGAAATGATCACTTCCACAAGAGAAAATGCCCGAAGAGATTTCGGTCTCATTATTACGCACCCGCTCCTTTTATGCGCCTGACCTCGATCAACCGTCAAGAACATCATCGACCGTATCCTCGGAGAAGCTGTTGATGCACCTCTCCAGAACCAAAGGCATTCTTTTCTTCGACGACGGCACGGAAATCGTCAAGCTGATGGTACGCACCCCGTTGACGGAAGAAATACTCCGGGCGTCCAGGGTGAACCCCCCAAGGATGTTGCCGCTTCCCCCCACGTTTCCTCCCAGCGTGGTAATCACGCCCGCCACAGCCAGGTCGAAATTCGCGTCCAGATCAGCCGGAGATATGGCCTCCAGGCTTTCAAACACACTGGCGGCCACGGTGCGCATACCCAGCTCCGCCCGATTGAAACTGGTCAAATCAGAGGCCCACAGGACAGTAGATATAATCCCCCCCATGGTAATCCCCAGAACAATAATCAAAATAAGACATTCCACAATGCTGACACCCCTGTGTCGCCCGAACTTCATTTTTCGCACTGACATGAAAACGGAACCCCTCCCTTTTCTCCGGATTCAGTTTCGACTCTCTAACTCCAGTTACGGATTCTCTCACAACACAACGCCCGATAAACGACTTCTCTCGTAATCCACCTCTCTTATATCCAGTAAGAACGGCAACCTGAATCCTGCCTCCCCGTTAAATTATTATTAAAGTGTCAATTACTCGTACCATTATTGTGATAGACTATGTGGAACAGGTCACTTAGTCAATAGGTCTCAGGTCGCACAAAACCCGAGACGAAAAGATTGAGCAAAAAAACTGACTCGACCTTTAATACAGAATATGTGTATTTGCGTTTTGCAGTATCTCGATCTAAAATATATCAGCTAAAATATAACGCTGATGAATAACCTGCCGGAAGGGTTTCTTTATGTGTGCCCGTCCGACATCAGGGATATGTCGGATTAGGAGGAATTTATGTCATGGCTGCCTTCCCGAATTTATTGCCCATCATCAACGCTCTGCCCGAAGGTGTCGTGATTATCAGTCGAGACCGGGGGAGAATCGTTGAAGCCAATGATGCCTTTCTCAGGTACACGGGCTTTACGCAGGAGGATCTTCTCAGCGCTCACTTCATCGACCTCCCTTTTTTTGCAAAGCAGGTCAGGCGCAATCTGATACGTCTTTACATAAGAGCCCTGCACGGCAGAAAGGAGGGGGAAACGCTCGCCGTGGAGTACGTGGCCCCCGACCAGACGCTCAGGAACGTTATTCTGGCGGCCTCGCGTTTCGTATTCGCGGACCGGATATACGTCGCCTTCGTGCTCAGGGAGGAGGCCCCGGACGCCTCGTCCTGGGGAAACTGTCTGCATCTGACCTATGAGCCCTACATGGAATTTCACCCCTCTGAGCTTCTGATGCCCCCCCAGGATCTGGACGACAGAATGTCGTTTCTGAAGCTCGCTGGCCGCGTTCTTCGCGTGAAATACGCAAACAGCGCGGCCGTGGATCTGTACGGGGGACAGGGCGGCTCGCTTACGGGCAGGCCGTTCGTCTCGTTTTTCAACAATACCGACGACGCCATCCGCTTTCTGGACATGCTGTCCGTCGTCGGCCAGATGAAGGCGGAAACGGCCGTCGCGTCGCGGGGCGGACTGCCCGCGGAGGTCGAGATGAAGTGCGTCGTGCGGTTCGGCAGCAGGGGGGAAATCGCCGCGCTCTACTGCAGCCAGCGCGACCTCTCGGGCGCTCGCCGGTACGAGGCCATTATCGGCGGCAGCCGCGTGGAGGCGGAATTTACGTTCAATCAGCCCTTCGCCGGCCTGGCGTTTCTCACCCCACCCCACCCGCTGGAGCGCCCGGAGGCCGAAAATGTGGACAACATCATCGACATCATGCTGGAACAGATCATGGTTATGAGGGCCAATCAGGCGATGATCAGCATCTACGGATCAGACAATACAAAGTTTCTGATGAAGCCCATGAGAGACCTCTTCCCGGACGCGGCACTGGCCCGGCAGGTCCTGAAGGAGCTTTTCGTCATCAAAACCTCGTCGGTCGCGATTTACAGCTCCGGGGAAGACGAATCTTCCGATGAAGAGACGCTCAGTCATGTCCTGATTTTCCGGGCGACCTTCGACGGCGCCGACCGCATGAACGGCGTCCTGATGACCGCCTCGAAGCACGACAGCGACTATCAGCCGCGGCACAGCAACAAAAAGAACGAAGAGCAGAACGAAGAAGAACAAAGCGGAGAAGGGCACAGCGAAGAAAAACATGGCGGAGAAGAGCAGAACAAAAGAAAGGCGGAGCGAAGAAGAACGGAGCGAAGAAAAAACCGACGAACGCCGCCGCCGGCTTAAACAAAACGCTTACCGGGTCATGTTCTGAACGAGCGTTTTTCCGAGGCTCGGGTCCGGGCATGGAGCGGTTTTGGACTATTCTGACTTCATGCCCCTGATTTCAATTTGGTATCAGGGGCGCGCGATGTACCACCAGCGTCCGTTTCGTTTGACGGCGGCCTTTCCCTCCCGAAAGGGAAGCGCCGCGTCGAAGATCGGAGGAAAGATCGTCCCGCCTTCCGCGTCGGCGTAGCCCCAGCCGCCCGACGCCGATCGAAAGGGCAGCGCCGGGATGTTCGGAGTCGCCGTCGTCTCCAGAAGTTTTCCGCCGCGGTCGATGCGGTGAAATTTTCCCCTCGATTTCCCTCCGGCCTCCACCCATGCCGATCCCGTCTGAAAGCGGGGCGCGGTTGTCTTCCATGCCGGAAAAGCCGCCTGAATGACGACTTTGCCGCCTCGATCCACGAAGCCCGTTTTACCGTCGATCAGGACCGCGGCCAATCCCTCGGAAAAGTCCCCGATCTCCGCATCGGAGGACGGAACTCCAAAACGCGCCCTGATGACGACGCGTCCCTTCGTGTCGACGTAACCCACCCGTTTTCCCACCCGCACGGCGGCCAGCCCCTCGCTGAACGGCCACGCGTAAGGGTACCGGGGTTTGACGACCTGACGCCCCTTCCCGTCGATGTAGCCCCACCGATTTTTCAGGCGCACGGGGGCGAGCCCGTCGCGAAAGGGCCCCGCGGCCTCATAGCGAAAGGGAACGCGCAGCTTCCCCGTCTCGTCCACGTATCCCCATCGATCGCCGGAGGCGACCGCCGCGAGCGAACCGGAAAAATCCAGGGCGGCCTCGAAGCCCTCCGCGAAGGCCAGACGCCCCTCGGCGTTCATGTAGTACTTTTTGCCCCGGTATCCGATGACGGCCAGCCCCTCGGAAAAGGATCCGGCCTCCTCGAACGTCGCGCCGAAAAGCGGCGTCACCCTCCGGCCGACGTACCCCCATCGTCCTCCCTCGTCGAGAGCCGGCGCCAGACCCTCGGAGAACGGCCACGCCTCCCGATAAACGGGGTCCATCACCCAGACGCCCCTGCGGTCGATGTAGCCCCAGCGATCGTGAAACCGGACGCTCGCCATCCCCTCCGAAAAGCTCATCGCGTCGTCGAAGGCGGCCTCGACTTCCAGCTTCCCGGATGTGGAGATGTACCCCCATTTGTCCCCTCTGCGCACCGCGGCAAGCCCCTGACTGAAACTCCATGCCCGATCGTAGATGGGCCTCACCACCCAGCGTCCGTTGTGGTCGATGAACCCCCAGCGATTTCCATACGAGACGCCGGCCAGTCCGTTCGAAAAAACACGCCCCTGAAACGTCGCGTCGAAGCGCGGCGGGACGGCCAGCGCGCCGCTGATGTCGAGAAAACCGATCTTTCCCCCGTTGCGTATCGCGGCCCGATCCTCCGCAAAGGGCCAGACGCCCTCGTAAAGCGGCAGTATCGCCCAGTCGCCCCGGGGGTCGATGAATCCGCAGCGTCCGTCCACGATGACGGCCGCGCGCCCCTGGCAAAACTCCCCGGCCATGTCGAAATCGGCGGACACGACAAGCCGCCCGGCTCCGTTCACGTAGCCCCACCGGTCTCCCGAGCGCACCGCGGCGAGTCCCTCGCTGAACGGCCCCACCGCGCCGTAGTCGGGGCTGATGACAAAAGTTCCCATCGAGTTCAGAAAGCCCCATTTTCCGTCGACGGAAACGGAGGCCAGGCCGTCCTGATGCGGTCGGGCCTCCGAGAAGCGCGGGGAAACGACCCATCGCCCCCGGGGATCGACGTATCCCCACAGCCCTCCCGATTTCACGGCGGCAAGGCCGCCCGAAAAACGCTCGGCCCGCTCGTACACGGGCGGCAGCAGCCATTCGAGACGCGCGGCATCCACACCGCGAGGCGCCCCTCCCAAACACCACAGAAGCGCGGTCAAAAAAATTGCGCGCCGCCATAAATTCTTTTCCAGGAAATATTTCCTCTTCAACTGAGCATTTCCCTTCGATATAATTTTTGCACCGTTCAGGGGTGCTCGATCGTCGCGTGAAGAAGAACACGCCACGGCGTCCAGGACGCGCGACCCCGCTCGATTGTACCTCAGAAGGACGAGGGCGGAAACGAGGATGCGAATGGGGAGATAGCGCGTAGACAGCGCAGGGGAAATGGAATAATATAATGGAAGGTTTATATGATGGGTTTTAACGATTGCAGGCTTTCATATGCGGAGGTGACGTTTTGAACGAGCTCTATGAGCAGATGGATTTTATTCTCTCCGGCGGGGCTGTGAAGCTGTTGGTCGATTTTCTGACATCCCGGGTGGAAGCCGCCCTGATTCTTGAACCCAGAGGGGCGGATCTCGAGGTGCTGGATGCCATAAAGACCCGAACGGAGGGGCTGATTTTCAGGGAGAAGGCGGCAAAGCTGGCCTCGGCCTTTTCCGGCAACGCCCCCGTAAAGAAGTTTGAAACGGACTGCGCGCCCGTCGGGGGAATCGAGGGGGAATGGCCGTGGGCTCTGCGCGTTCGCGGAACGTACTGGACGATTTACATCCTGCTGCGCGAAAAGCCGACGGAGGCGTTTCTCGCCGATTTCAGACCCTGCGCCGGCATGATTTCTCTCTGGCAGACGTTCCATCACATCGACGCCACGGAGGATCGGCTGTCGCGCCTGTCCTATATCATTCTGGCGACCAAGAACACGCTGGCTTCCATATTCGAGCCCATGCCGATCCCCTATTTCGCGGCGTTTCTGTCCGACGTCCTGCGAGAGAGCCTTTTCCCGAGGATCATCTCCATCTTCGTCGATAACGGCAGCTCGCTGTCCTTCTTCGAGGGCGACGAGCGCGAGGCCCCTGAGCGGAAGGGAATCTTCGCGCAGGAAATCCTGCTTTCGGTGCCCGTCGTTACCAAGGGCGAGGACTCCTGGCAGATGGTGCTGCCGCTGACGGACGCGGAGCAGCGCCTCTTCTGCGTCGGCGAATGGGATCATCCGCTCACGGAGGAAACCCTCAACTTTCTGGAACTGCTCGGCAACCTGGCGACGCGCGCCCTGTCTATCAACCGCATGAGGAGCGAAAATTCGCAGGAACAGAAAATGGTTTCGTCCGCCGATTTCACCATTTTCTCGCTGTCAAAGGCGCTGGCGATGCTGCAGGAGGAAAAGGAGCTTCCCTCCCTTCTGTCGCTCGCGGCGGATGTCCTCTCGGAACTGAACCCGCAGTCCGACTGCTTCTTTGTCG
>JAITPZ010000247.1 GCA_031289165.1 Synergistaceae bacterium | reverse complement strand
GGTCATAAGCGCTCTGTTTTTTCCCGATCGCGCGACGCGCACACGCAAATCCGCAAAAGCGGCGCCGGCGTCGAAGACGGAGTAAACCGCCCTGCCGACCACACGGTTCGCCATGTCCTCCGCCTCGCGGACGATCCCCCGAGCCAGGACGTACAACACGTCGGTTACAAAAATCACCTCCGCAGTTATTATACGAGCAGAGGATTTTCCAGCGGCGGTCGAATGGATTGTTGGCAAGCGTTCAAGCCTCCTGAGAGTGTGGAGAGGGGTTAAAAATACGTCGGAAGAGGTGTATTTGAGCGGTGAGCGTGAATCAGTTCCCTCAGAAAGTTCACCGCGTCTGCGTTGTTGCAGCGACAGGTTCCCCATATACAATGAAGAAAGAAACATGGGGGTCGCCAAAAATATGCTGAGCGACGGTCTCTCCGTCGAGAAGGTTATCCAGTACACGGACCTGCCGCGCGAAAGGGTCGAGGCGCTGCTGAATTAGTTCGACCCTCCGGGAATTTTGTCGTCCGGAGGGCCGTGAGAGTGCGCGGTTTTATCCGCTGTGCCGTTTTTCCCGCGGATATTCCGTCAGACTAGGCCCAGAAGGTGGATCCAGACGGGGAGGGAGAGCATGGCGCAGAACGTCGTGATCGCGATGCCCCTAGCGCAGTACTCGTCGTCCATGTCCATTTCCTGCGCGATGATGGCCGTGTTCACGCCGACGGGCATGGCGGCCAGCAGGACGCCCACCTGAATCATCTGCGTGGAAAGACCGAAGGCCAGGAAGACGAGAATGGTCACGACGGGGTGAACGACCAGTTTTACCAGGGCGATTTTCCACACGGACAGAAACATTTTAAGACTGTTCTCGAAATGCAGCCCGGCCCCGAGCGTCAAAAGGGCCATTCCCGTGCTGATGTCGGCCAGAATGTCAAGCGTCGAGTCCAGCCAGGGGGGCATCCGGTTCAACCCGGCAAAGACCAGCGCCAGACCGAAGAGACAGGACAAAAAAAGCGGATTTTTGAACAGCTGGAATACCGTTGCCCTCATCGTGCTCCATGAGGGTTTCCCAAAGAGGGCCAGCTGTCCGCTTCCGATGGAGATGAGCTGCATAATGACGAGAGAAAACGCCAGAATAAGGGTTCCGGCCTCCACTCCGGGCTGCCCCATGGCGAGGTGGACGATGGGAATGCCGGCAAAAAAGTGGTTGCCGCGAACCGCGGAAAGGGTCAGGGTGGCGAAGCGCTGGCGCGTTTCTCCACGACGCCCCGCGATCCAGACGAGGGCGATGCTGATCAGGTAGGGCAGCCACACGGCGATAACGAAGGAGGGATTCTGCAGAACGTCCATATCGGCCCCGAGTATGCCCCGCAGCAGGGTGGCGGGCATGGCGAACCAGTAGAGAATGAAGTTGTTTTCCCTGAGAGTTTGCTGCGACAGGGCTCCTTTGTACCTTAAAACCGCTCCCAGTCCTACGAGAAGGAAAATGGGCAACACGATCAAAACGGCCTGCATCGTCGATCACTCCATCGGAAAAATGAGAAATCCGAAAATAATGAGACACCCGATTAAACATGAGGATACGCGCACAAAAAACGATCGACCGGCGGGTCGATCGTTCGCGTTCGTTTACATCGACAGGGCTCTTCCGGGACGCCCTGTTAAAAAATCTTACAAAGAAGCCCGTACGAAGGTGAAAAAACGGGTCGCGCTCTCTCGCTCCCCGTGCCTACTCCGGCTCGAACATATCCTTCGTCACGGCGCAAACCGGACACGCCCAGTCATCAGGAATATCCTCAAAGGCGGTCCCCGGCGCGATACCGGAATCCGGATCTCCCACCGCGGGGTCGTATACGTATCCGCAGACGGTGCATACATATTTTTTCACTCTGATTTCCCCTCCTCAGCCATAAAAAATTGCGTACCTCTCCATAAATTTCATTCCGAAAGAAATTATAATCCTTTCTTCACTTCGAAGGCAAACGAATTGGGCGCGTAAATTGCTTAAAAGATCCCGAAGAGGAATGCCCCGCGCTTTTGTTCCGGAAACGAGGGGACGAGTCCATGCTAAAATCGAAAGGGAAAATTCTTCGTGAGTTGGGGATTACGTATTTGATTTAATCACCTTTGAGTTTATCCTTATCTGGATTCGCGTTTTAAGTTCGCATTGGCGGGGGGCCGGGGGTTTGAGTATTTCGCTGTATCGTCGGTATCGTCCTCAGAAATTTTCCGAGGTCGCAGGGCAGCCCGCGGCTGTTGACGTTATCGTAAAGAGCTTCCGCCGGGACCGCATTGGACACGCGTACCTTTTTTCCGGGCCGCGTGGGTGCGGCAAGACGACCGTAGCGCGCCTGCTCGCCCGCGCCCTCAACTGCCTGTCCCCCGTGGACGGATACGAGCCGTGCTGTCAGTGTAAAAACTGCGTCGCGATAGCGGCGGGGGAGAGCCTCGACGTCATCGAAATCGACG
Organism: Synergistaceae bacterium; assembly: GCA_031289165.1. GTDB lineage: Bacteria > Synergistota > Synergistia > Synergistales > Aminobacteriaceae > JAISSA01. The sequence continues at coordinate 5,648 of JAITPZ010000247.1, read as the reverse complement.
GCGCCTCCAACAACAGCGTGGACGAGGTGCGCGAGCTCAGAAGCCATATCATGTCGGTTCCCATCTCGTCCAAATATAAGGTGTACATCATCGACGAGGTCCACATGCTCTCCATCTCCGCCTTCAACGCGCTGCTGAAGACACTGGAGGAGCCGCCCGAACACGTCGTTTTCGTTCTGGCGACGACTGAGGCCCACAAGGTTCCCGTGACCATTCGCTCCCGATGCCAGCACATTCCCTTTCACCGCATCGACACGCGAACGATTTGCGAGCGCCTCTCTCAGGTCTGCGCCGAGGAGTCGATAAAATTCCAGCCCGAAGCGCTGTGGGAAATTGCGCGTCAGGCGGACGGGGCCATGAGGGACGGGCTTTCCATGCTGGAGCAGGTCGCGGGGTCGGGCGATGAGGAAGTCGCCGTGGCCGACGTCGAGGCGGCTCTGGGGCAGCCCGGTCGTTCGTCGATGGAGCGCTGGCTCGAGGGCTGGCGCAGAGGAAAGATGGAGACCTTCTGCGAGCTGGATCGCATGCTCGCGAGCGGGGCCTCGCCGCAGCGATTTCTCGAGGAGCTGTTCGCGCTTGTTCGCAACCTGTGGCTGGTCGCCCGGTGGAACGACGTTCCGGAAACGCTCGACGTCTCCGGGCAGGAAAGGGAGTACCTGAAAAGGGAAGCCCCGCTCTGGAAGCCGGGAGAACTGGAGGCCATCATGCGATTTCTGGCCGAACTCCTGCCCCAGACGCGAATGGGGCTGAGGATGGATGTGCTGAGCGGCCTGCTGATGGCCAGAATGTTTGACCTGACGAATGACGGGTTGAGCAATGACGACCTGAAGCGCGAAACCTCGCGTTCGACGGCGCGGCAGGTCGGTGCGGGAGGAAAAACGGCCTCCGTTGCCCCTTCCTCTTCCGCAGATGAACTTCGAGGGGAAGAACCTCGACCCTGGGAAGTTCAAACCGAACGGCCCCGAACGGCAACTTCGGTTCGCGCAGCGCCTCCGATCGAGGCTGCGGCTTTGGATTTTCCGGCCCCGACTGTCTCTGCCGCGCTTCCTCCGGACTTCGTGCCCGCGCGTGGCCAGCCCTGCCCGGGGGATCGCTGGAGCGAGGCGATGGCGGCTCTGCACGACGAGGATTTTGTGCTTTACTGCGGGCTCCTGGACGCCCGCGCCCTGACGGACGAGGATCGCCTGATTCTGGAGATGCCCTGTCGCTACGGTTACGAGGTGCTGGGGCTGGAGCGAAACCGGTCGGCCCTGAGGCGGATTCTGAGTCGCTTTTGGCCGGATGCTGGAGTCATTCTCTGCCACGAGGGCCTGTCGATCCTCTGCAGCGAGGTCGTTCGGTCTGAGGGTACGGGGAGGAAGAACCGTTCCCGGGAAAACTTCGAATACGCGCCTCCGGACGGAGTGGATGAGACGGAGAAGCCCGGGAAAAAAGAGGTGCGGCCCGTCGGGGGCGTTCCTTTTGACGGGCTGGTCCGCGAGGTCACCCGCTGGATGCGCGGCGAAGTCATTCTGGTGCGCCGCGGCGCGGACGAAGAGGCCGATGACGTTCCGGTCGAAGAATAAGGAATGAATTTGAAGAATAAATTTAAGAGGATGATATTTCAATGACGCGACCTTTCGTGCATTTGCACGTGCATACGGAGTACAGTCTGCTGGACGGGGCCATCCGCACCGCGGACCTGGCGAAAAAAGTCTCCTCGTGGGAAGTGCCGGCCGTGGCCATGACGGACCACGGCGCCATGTACGGGGCCATAGAGTTTTACGAACAGTGTAAAAATTTCGGGGTGAACCCAATCATCGGCTGCGAGACCTACGTCGACCCCGACGGGTATCGATCGCGCGAAAAAAAGGGGAAGAACTGCCATCTCGTTCTGCTGGCGGAGAACGACGAGGGCTGTCATAACCTGTTCAAACTGGTCTCGATCGCCAATACGGAAGGGTTTTACTACAAACCACGCATCGATCACGACCTTCTGGCGCGGTACAGCAAGGGGCTCATCGCCTCTTCGGCCTGCCTCGCAGGGGAAATCCCCCGGCTGATAATGGAGGACAGGGAAAAAGAGGCACTGGATCGGGCTATGCTCTACAGGGACATCATGGGAAAGGGCAACTTTTTCCTGGAGGTCATGTTCAACTCCATCTCCGAGCAGGCGAAGGTCAACAAAGCGCTCATTCGAATTTCCCGGGAGACGGGAATTCCGCTGATCGCGACGAACGACGCCCACTATCAGGAAAAGGAGGACTTCGAGTGGCACAGCGTTCTCCTCAGGGTCAACACGCACGCCGACAGCACGGATGACGCCTTCGGTTTTTCCTCCAACGATTTTTACCTGCGAAGCCCGGAGGAGATGGACGCGATATTTGGCGCGGAGCTGCCCGACGCGCTCGACAACACTGTGGAGATCGCGAAGAGGTGCCGGGTGGATTTCAGCCTGAACTCGGGGAACTATCAGCTCCCCAAAATGAATCTGGCCGAGGGACTCACCCTCGAGCGTCACCTGGAGGACGAGGCCCGAAAGGGGCTTCGCGCCCGTCTGGGGGAGGAGCCCGCGGAGGAATACACGAAGCGCCTCGAGTATGAACTCGGCGTCATCAACAGCATGGGGTTCGCCGGATACTTCATTATCGTCGCGGGAATCATTCAGGCGGCCAAGGACCGAAATATTCCGATAGGGCCGGGACGCGGCTCCGCCGCCGGTTCGCTCGTCGCGTGGAGCCTGCGCGTCACGGAGCTGAACCCCCTGACCTACGGGCTGCTCTTCGAGAGGTTTCTGAATCCCGAGCGCATCAGTATGCCCGATATCGACACCGACGTCTCCGACAGGGGGCGCGAGGAACTGCTGAAGTACATCGTCGAGCGTTACGGTAGCGATCGCGTTTCGCAGATCATCACCTTCGGGCGCATGAAAAGCCGGCAGGCGGTCAAGGACGTGGGACGGGCGATGGGCCTCGAGTACGCCCTGATGGACAGGGTGGCGAAGCTCATCCCCTTCGGCGTTAAAAGCATCGCGGAGGCGATACAGGCCGTTCCCGAGATGAAGGAGATCATCGAGGGCGACGAGAAGGTCGCGCAGGTCATAAAGGTGGCCGAAAAGATCGAGGGACTGGCTCGTCATCCGTCTCAGCACGCGGCGGGGGTGGTGATCACGCCGGGGCCGGTGACGGATCTCGTCCCTATTCGTCGCATCGGGACGGCCGACGCGGAGGGCGACGTTCTGGACATCAGTCAGACGGTGACTCAGTTCACGATGGAGCCCGTCGAGAAGCTGGGGCTTGTCAAGATGGATTTTCTGGGTCTGAGCACCCTGTCCATCATCGAGGAGGCCCTCGACAATATCCGGCGCAACGGTAAAACCGTCCCGGACATGAATTCCGTCCCCATGGACGACTCCGCGACGTGGCAGATGCTGCAGAACGCGGACACGCTCGGGATATTTCAGCTTGAGTCCGGGGGGATGAGGCGACTGCTTCTGGATCTCCGGGTGGACTGCTTCGAGGACCTGATCGCCGTCCTCGCGATGTATCGCCCGGGCCCCCTCGGCAGCGGCATGGTGAAGCAGTACATTGAGTGCAAGCACGGCAGGCAGAGGGCCGAGTATCCGCACCCGCTGCTTCAGGACGTCCTTCGGGAGACGCACGGGGTCATCCTCTATCAGGAGCAGGTCATGCAATGTGCCTCCATCCTCGCGGGTTACTCCCTGGGCGAGGCGGACCTGCTGCGTCGCGCCATGGGCAAGAAAAAAGTGGAGGTCATGAAGCAGCAGCGCGCGAAATTCGTGGAGGGCGCTGCTGCTCGCGGAATAGAGTCCAAAACGGCCGAGCGCATTTTCGACCTGATCCAGGAGTTCGCCGGTTACGGTTTCAATAAATCCCACAGCGCTGCCTACGCCATGATCTCGTATCATACGGCGTACCTCAAGGCCCACTACAGGGGCGAGTTTATGGCGGCCTACCTCTCCAGCCAGATGAAGGCGAAAAAGGACGTGCTGGGGAAGTACGTCCGGGAGGTGCGCCGCAGCGGCGTCAGGGTGCTTCAGCCGGACATCAATTCGTCGATGGAGAGTTTCACGGCGGTCGAGGACGTCATCCGCTTCGGACTGGGAGCGGTGGCGAAGGTGGGGCACAACGCCGTGGACGCGATCGTGGCCGCGCGTCGGGACGGTAAGTTCACGTCGCTCTGGAACTTCGTCACGCGGGTCGATCTGCGCGTGGTCAGCAGGTCCGCCATGGAAAATCTGATCCACGCGGGGGCCTTCGACGAAATGGACTCGAACCGCGCGCGCCTCATAGAGGCCCTGCCGAAGTATCTTCCGGCCGCCCAGAAGAAGTACCGGGACGAGGGGCAGTATTCCCTGTTCGAGCTCATTGATGCTCCGGAGGACGCCATGGGGCCGGATGTGCCCGAGGTCGACGATTTTACCGTGTTCGCGCGTCTGGAGCACGAAAAAACAGTCATGGGCCTCTACATCTCCGGTCATCCCTTCGACAGCTACGAGGAGAGGGCGAGAAAATACGCCACCTGCACGATAGAAGATCTTCCCTGCTGGAAGGGTTCCGGACCGGCCAGGGTAGGGGGTATAATTCTTTCCGTGACCGATAAGGTGACGAAGAACGGCGCTGCGATGGGGCTTTTAGCTCTGGAGGACTCCGATGCGGGTATCGAGATGGTGTCCTTTCCAAAGGACTGGGAAAATCTGAAGGGACAGGTGAAGATCGGAGACCCCTACATCGTGGAGGGGACTCTGGGGGACAGGGAGCCCAGGAATCTGATCGTTCGCAAGCTGACGCGCCTCGACGATATCGCTCCCGGGGACGCGGGATTCGTCCGTATTCGGTTGCAGGCGAACATGGTTCCCCCGCAGCTCGATTTTCGGGATTTTGCCGTGGCCCTGAAGGACTGCGCGGGACGTTCGTCCGTGCTTCTCGAGCTGATGGACGAGCGGGATTCGTGCGTGTTGTCTCTGTCCGAATTTCGGGTCGACGAGACCGCGCCCCTCCAGGATCGCCTGGCCGAGGTCATTCCGTCGGGCGCGTTCGAGGTCATCTGTTAGAAAAGCGTTGATTTTTTTGAAGAAGGTAGAAAGGTCGGTGTGGCCTGTATTTTTCTGTATGATGGAACCTTTTTGTGCGGCAATTTCGCATTCCGATCGGGAGCGCGGCTGTCCGATTCAGTGAGGGGTTGGTTGTATGTTCGTTAAAATCGTATGCACCATAGGTCCGGCCAGCGACACATACGAAACGCTCAGGTCCATGGCGGAATCCGGCATGAACGTGGCCCGTTTCAATTTCAGTCATGGCGATTACGAGGGGCACAAGCGGAAACTGGAGCTGGTTCGACAGGTGGAACGCGATCTTGGCGTGCCCGTCTCCGCCCTGCTCGACACGAAGGGGCCGGAGATACGCACGGGTGAGATGGAAAACGGCGAGATTCACCTGAAGAGCGACGACACCGTCGTTATCACTACTGCTCCCTGCCTTGGAACGCCCGAACGCGTACACGTCAATTACCCCCTGCTTTCAAGAGAAGTCACGAAAGGGCAGGAGATTTACATCGATGACGGCACGCTTCAGTTCGAGGTGCAGGGCGTCGAAGGGGAGGACGTTCTGTGCCGCGTTATCGTGGGAGGGACGCTGAAGAACACCAAG
>JAITPZ010000168.1 GCA_031289165.1 Synergistaceae bacterium | reverse complement strand
ATCGCTTCCGTCATGAAGGTCGCCGGCGCGGCGTCCATCGGCTTCGGCTTTCTCTACGGGAGCGTGTTTGGCAGCGAAGAGCTCGTCCACCCGATGTGGCTTTCGCCGATGAAGGACGTGAACACGCTGTTGCCCGTGTCCATCGGGGTGGGGATCCTCTTTCTGACGCTCGGGATCTGCTTTCGAATCCAGAACGCCGCCCGTAAGGGAGAGTGGGGGGAGGTCCTTTTCAGCCCCGAGGGGTTTACCGGCCTCCTGTTCTACTGGTTCGCGGTGACCCAGGCCGTCGCGGTGTCGGGTTCCCCCGACCTGGCGTTCGACACGAACGTCTTCGTCACGATCATGGTCATCCTTCTGGCGATCATGATATTCGGCAACGGCCTCGCCAAATATTTTTTCCACGGGGAGAGCGTGGACGAGGGCGGCGCGATCCACGCTTTTTCGATCGTTCACGCGATGCTGAACTTCATCAGCAACACGGCTTCCTTCGTGCGGCTGGCGGCCTTTGCCCTGAACCATGTGGGGCTCAGCGGAGCGGTGTTCATGCTGGCTCAGATGGTGGAAAACGCCCCCGGAGGACGGCTTTATCACGCGTTTGTCCTTGTGCTGGGGCAGGCGCTCATCGTCGGGCTGGAGGGGCTGATCGTCTTTATCCAGACCCTGCGCCTCGAGTACTACGAGTTTTTTGGAAAGTTCTATCACGGCGGCGGGCGGGAGTTTCAGCCGGTCCTGTGGACGCGCCCGGAGAAAACGGCGCAGGGGCGTCTTTGACGCGGGCTTCGGGAAGCAATCGACGAAGGGAGAGGTTGTAATGCTGGGTTTGGTGATTTTGGCCGGAACCGTGGCCGCACTGGTGGGGACGGGGTACTGGATGATGAAAAACGGCCGCGTGGTCCGCGACCCGAAACGCGCGCTCGGGCTGGCGATGTTCTGTTCCTTCATGATGCTGGGACTTTCCGCGGCCGCGACGGTCGCTCTGGCCGCCGAAACGCCGGAGGCCGCGGCCGCCTCTGCGGGAAGCGCCGCGGGACTGGGTTTCATCGGCGCGGCGCTTTCGACCGGGTTGGCCTGCCTCGGAGCGGGAATAGGGGTCGCCTTCGTTGGATCGGCGGCTCTGGGCGTGGTGGGAGAGAAACCCTCGTTTTTCGGGACGACGCTGATTTACGTCGGCCTTGCCGAGGGCATCGCCATTTACGGCCTCGTTATCTCCCTCTTTATCCTGGGCAGAATACCCGGATAGGCTTTTGTCGCCGTTATTTCATCATCATGAAGGGCTATCTGATCAGCGACAACCACGACACGCTGGTTCTGCTGAAGCTGGCGGGAATCACCGGGGTCGTGGCGCACGGGCCGGCGGAGACGACGAAGGCGCTGAACGAGGCCCTCGCCATGAAGGACCTGGGCGTTCTGCTCATGACTGAAAGAGCGGCCGAAACCATACCGGAGCGCGTCAGAAAAATGCGCTCCGAGGGATCTCTGCCGCTTCTGATCGAGATCCCCGACAGGCATGGGAGCCGGCGGGGCGATGACTTTCTCTTCCGGTACATCCGTGAGGCGATAGAGGTGAGACTGGAATGACAAAAAAGGGAAAAACCGAGGAGAAAAGTAAGAAGAGGGAGAGCGAACAGACGCTGTCCGTGGGGGGCGCCGCGTACGACGAAAAGAAGAAGCTCGCCGAGCTTCAGGCCATGATTCTGCAAAAGGGAGATTTGGAGCGGACGCGCATACTGGAAGAGGCCCGGCTCGAGGCGGACAAATGGTTTGCGGCGCAGTCGGCGCAGCTCGACGCTATGGCGCGAAGTATCCGGGCCGACGCCGAAAAACGCGCGCGGGAAATCACGGCGCGTCACATGATCGAGGCGGAGGGCGCGCGCGACAGAGATCGTCTGCGCCTCCAGAACGAGCTGATCCTCGAGGCTATGGCGCGCTTTCAGAAGGCTCTGGTCGCCTTTTCCGAACGCCCGGACTGCGAGGCGATTCTGACGGGGCTGGCGATCGAGGCCTGCTCCGGCCTTTCTGGCAGGGGCAGGGTGAAAATGCGCCTCCGCGCGGAGGACGCCGCCTTCGGCCCGACTGTGGCGGCGGCTGTGAACGCCCGTTTTCCCGACCTCGGCGTCGCGTTCGATCCGACGCCCGCCGCGATATCGGGCGGAGTGTTTCTGTACTCGGATGAGGGGAAGTGGCGCGTGACGGCCGACTGGAAGTCCAGGGTCGAGGAAATGTCGGACGTCGTGGCCAGCGCCGTGCTGGCTGAACTTTAGAGTCATGGGCCCTCGCGAAATGCCTCGTGCTTTCAGCTCTTCTGACTTCATGCCTTTGACTTCGATTTTATAAGGCGGTAAACGACGATGACCAATAAAACTGGTGACAATGAAATCGGCAACCCAAAAATCGGAAAAATAACGATGATCAACGGGCCTGTCGTCAACGCCACAGGGCTTTCCTCCTTCGCCATGCGCGAGCTCGTGCAGGTGGGCGAGCTGAAGCTGACGGGCGAGATCCTTCAGATGAGCGGCGACGACGGCGTTATTCAGGTTTACGAGGACACGACCGGCCTTCAGGTCGGCGAGCCCGTCAGGGGCCTTGGGCGTCCTCTGTCCGTGTGCCTCGGGCCCGGCCTGATCGGGCACATCATCGACGGAATCGGACGGCCCCTGGATCGCCTGATGGAAAAGGAGGGCGCCTTCCTCGACCGGGGAACGACGCTCGACCCCATCGACATGGACCATTCGTGGGAGGTGACGCCCACCTGCAAGGTCGGAGACGTCGTCGGCGGTGGCATGGCGATCGCCTCGGTGAAGGAGACGGACCTGATCGAAAACCGCGTTCTCGTACCGCAGGGCCTGGAGGGAGAGGTCGAGTTCATCGTGCCGCCCGGGTTCTACAGGACGTCCGAGGTCATGGCGCGCGTCAGGCGCGTGGACGGTCGCGTCGTCCCCGTGTATATGTTTCATTTCTGGCCGGTCCGCAGGCCGCGCCCGTACAAGGAGCGGCTGCTGCCCGACGAACCCCTGATCACGGGGCAGCGCGTCATCGACGGCCTGTTTCCCATCTCCAGGGGGGGAGTGGCCGCCATCCCCGGAGGCTTCGGCACGGGCAAGACCGTGACGCAGCACCAGCTCGCGAAGTGGAGCAACGCGAAGGTCGTGGTCTACATCGGCTGCGGCGAGCGCGGCAACGAGATGACCCAGGTTCTCGAGGAGTTTCCCTCCCTCGAGGACCCCTACTCCAAAAAACCCCTGATGCAGCGGACCATCCTGATCGCGAACACGTCGAACATGCCGGTGGCCGCACGGGAGGCGAGCATCTACACGGGAATCACGATCGCGGAGTACTACCGCGACATGGGCTACGACGTCGCGATGATGGCCGACTCCACCAGCCGCTGGGCGGAGGCCCTGCGCGAGCTCTCCGGACGCCTCGGTGAAATTCCGGCGGAGGAGGGCTTCCCCGCTTATCTGGCGACGCGGCTGGCCGAGTTTTACGAGCGCGCGGGCAAGGTGCGGACGTTCGGCGACAGGACGGCCAGCATCTCCGTCATCGGCGCGGTCTCGCCCGCGGGCGGCGACTTTACCGAGCCCGTGACGCGCCACACCCGGCGCTTCATCCGATGCTTCTGGGCGCTCGACGCCTCGCTGGCCCACGCGCGTCACTTCCCCGCGATCAGCTGGATGGACTCCTACAGCGAGTACGCGGACGAGGTGAAGGACTGGTACCATCGAAATGTCGACGCGGAGTGGGGCGCGCTGCGCGAGGAGACGCGCGCGATTCTGGCCGAGGACGACAGCGTGCAGCAGACGATCCGCCTGATGGGCGAGGACGTTTTGCCCGACGAACAGCGCCTGATCGCCCTGACGGCGTCGCTCCTGAAAAGCGCCTATCTGCAGCAGAACTCGTTCAGCGACGACTCGTTCTGTCCGCCCGAAAAGGGAGTTCGGATCATGAGGATGATTCTGGACTTTCACCGGCAGGCGAAGGTTCTGGTCGCCGAGGGTTGTCCGCTCTCCCTGATCCGAAAGATGAAGGAACTCGTCGAGCTGACGCACGTCCGCGAGTTTGCGGCCGACGACGGGGCGGCCTTCGACGACCTGGGGAAGCGTCTGAAGGAGCGGCTGGAGGTCATCGGCAGGGAACGCCTGGCCGGGGAACAGCAGGAAGAAACGCCCGTCGGGGAGAAGGGGTGAGAAGATGGCCCTCACGGAATACACCGGAATAGAAAAAATTAACGGACCCATCGTAATACTGAGGGGCATCGAAGGGGTCGGGTACGACGAGGTCGTGGAGCTCCTGATGGACGACGGCGACGTTCGGCTGGGCCGCGCCGTCATGGTCGGCCGGGACGCCGTCATGGTTCAGGTCTTTGCCGGAACGGAGGGCCTTGTCCCCGCGACGTCGCGGGTGCGTTTCACCGGTCGTCCACTGGAGATCGCCCTCTCGCCGTCCATCCTCGGAAGGACCTTCGACGGCCTGGGCCGCCCGCTCGACGGAAGCGGTCCCATTTACGGCAACACGCGGCGCAACGTCAACGGCGCGCCCATAAACCCCATGGCGCGCGTCTATCCGCGGGACTTCATCAACACGGGATTTTCGACGATCGATGTTTTGATGACGCTGATTCGCGGGCAGAAGCTGCCTATTTTCTCCGGCAACGGCCTGCCGCACAATCGCCTGGCCATCCAGATCGCCTCTCAGGCGCGGCTTCTCAGGGCCGAGAACTTCGCCGTCGTATTCGCCGGGGTCGGAATCAAGCACGACGATGCGGCCGCGTTCGTGTCCAGCCTCTCGCGTCGCGGGTCGAACCTCGTCCTGTTTCTGAACCTGGCGGACGACCCCGTCATCGAGCGTATCGCCACGCCGCGCTACGCCCTGACGGCGGCGGAATATCTGGCCTTCGACCTCGGGATGCACGTTCTGGTCATCATCACGGACATCACAAGCTACTGCGAGGCGCTGCGCGAGCTCTCAGTTTCCCGGGGCGAGATTCCCAGCCGCAAGGGCTATCCCTCCTACCTTTACAGCGACCTCGCCTCGCTTTACGAGCGCGCGGGCGTCATCAGCGGGAAAGAGGGGAGCATCACGTTCCTTCCGATTCTGACCATGCCGAACGACGACATCACCAACCCCGTTCCCGATCAGACGGGTTTCATCACGGAGGGACAGATCGTGCTTTCGCGCGAACTCGACGCCCGCGGAGTCTACCCGCCCATCGACCCGCTGCCCAGCCTGTCGCGCCTGATGAAGGACGGCATCGGAAAGGGCTACACGCGCGAGGACCATCCGAGCGTATCGAGCCAGCTTTTCGCGAGTTACAGTCGCGTTCAGGAGATCAAGGCGCTGGCGGAGGTCGTCGGCGCGGACGAACTCGACGACGACGACAAGGCGTTTCTCGCCTTCGGGGAGGCGTTCGAAAAAACCTTCGTCGGCCAGGCAAAAGATGAGGACCGCGACATCGGACAGTCGCTCGACATGTCCTGGCGTCTTCTGGCGATGCTGCCGACGAGCGCCCTGACGCGAATATCCCTGGAGGACATGGAAAAGTACATCAAACCCAATCAGCAGCCCCGGCCCGGCGGCGAGCCATCCACGAATGCGGCCGCCCCCGCGGCGTCTCCCGCCTTATCCGGAGAAAATTCCGCAGCTTTAAAATAAGAGAAATCCAACGGGGGCGCGTGATCGCGCTCCCCGTTCCGGTGAAATTGAGCCACCGTTCCGAAGCCGGGCGCCATTTGTTTTATCTTATCTGCCCTCTTTCTGAGATATGTCTGCGTCTTAAGTTTTTAACCCTTGACGAATCCCTGGTAAATAGCTTAAAATTCAACCCGTTGTTGTTCAGTCACTTAAACGCATTTCTCAGTTTTGAGAAGGCGGCATAGCCAAGTGGTAAGGCAGAGGACTGCAAATCCTTTATCCCCAGTTCGAATCTGGGTGCCGCCTCCAGAAGTCAGTCCGGAGGTCTCCGGTGAAGTTTAGAAACCCGCTCGAAAGGCGGGTTTTTTTTGATTTCCACACTGGCAGAATGGTAAAGAAAAAAAACTGTCTCTTGGCGTTTATCCTACGGTGTCGCTCAAAGAGGCTCGCGAAAAACGTGATGATCTTCGGAAAGGAATATCCAATGGGGTAGACCCGAAAGAGGCGGCCAAACAGGTTTTAATCCAGGCTCAACAAACTTTTGGGAATGTCGCGCAGGAATGGTTTGACAAACGTCAAAAAAATGTGCATACCGAAGATCATTGCAGACACCTTTGGTCGCGGGTGGAGCACTTTATCCTTCCTGTTCTGGGGTCGCGTCAAATCAGAGAAATTAAGAAGCGAGCTGACAATCATTCAACTCAATCAGAATATCTCCAACAGAGGCTCTCTGGGCTGCTGGACATACCCAACACCGGACGGCAAAACCACTGAACCCGGCAAGAGAATCCGATTTTCGGGCAAACGCGCATCGTTCAGATACGAATATATGGCTCTTACGGCAATGCGTCCCATCTGGAAGGGCTGGCGGTCGAGCGTCGCGATAATGTCACCAGCAGCGAGGCATTGCGTCAGGTACGGGTAGGTGTCCACGGTAATAACTCGAAGCAGCGGGAGTAGTCCCCGTTCTCTGAGATAATCGATTACCTGAACCGATTGAGAGACGCCGACGAAAATTCCATTGACTGACGGCGACGTTTTGAACAATCGGTCCATGACAAGCCGATTGATGTCCTCGATATATTGGTTTTCATATGCAGCTACGACCTCTCCGCCGCGCCCTTCAATCACCGCCTTGAATCCGGCAATAGTGCGTTCCTGCGCGTTGACGTCCTTGTTCCCTATTATTACGGCACTGCTGCCGCCGGGATTGCAGAGGTTCATCAAGTCTCCAGCCATGCGGCCGAGAAGCTCGCCGTCGTATTGTACGCGGACAAGACATTTCAAATGGGGGACATCGTTGACGATGGTGACGACCGGAAGTTTTCTTTCCTCTATGGTGGAATTGAATTGAGCGTATTCCAAATAGGGGATTGAAGGGAACAGGATGATGCCATTCACTTCCTGTTCCAGAAGACTCGCGAAGTTGTCCAATACCCTTTTTTTATCGACATCTCCGCCCGTTTTGCAAAAAATCATCTCCACGTTGTAATGCTTAAATTGCTCGTAGATCGCTTTGACCCCTTCCAACGCGTGAAATGTGAATTCCGGGTTGAGGGCTTCGAATACGACGCCGATCCGGATTGTTTTGCGTGCCAGAGTGCGCGCGATAGGGTTTCCTTGATAGTTCATCTCCTGCGCGATTTTCAGAATTTCCGCTCGCCGGGCATCGCTTACCCCCTTGAGATTGTGCATGGCTTTGTAGACTGTCGTTGTAGATACGCCTGCTCGTCTGGCGATGTCGCTGATATTGTTGTTTGATGTCCCCATAATGCTTCCCTTGTTTATCGAATTGTGAAAACATACTTCACCCCTCAAAGTATAACAGTTTTGTTGAAAGATAAACGATAAACTTGAAAATGATTCTCATCAATAAAGAGAAAAGAAAAATACAAGGTAAATTCGCTAATGATGCTACGTTTATACGCAACAATTATAGGTGAGAATTGGCCTCTTGACATAGAAACATTGTTGGCTTAATATAACGTCATAGGATAAGCGCTTACCTAGTGGTTTAGCAATAAGAGGTCAAGTGGACGTTTCCTTGGGGCGTAGGCCTCCACCCCTTCCAGTGATAATTCGGTGCGGGATGTAACGGGATGAAAATCCTGGTGTGCGTTACCTAAGGCCAACGTGAAGGGGACGAGCTTACACAACAAAGTGAAGTCCAATACTGCCCGAATTTCATGGGGTAGATACACACAGGATGAAGGTTATCGTCCCTAAAATCCCGAATAATCCCGAAAATGTAACGATGTAACTATGTTTCTTGATTTCATGCTGACTGATATCTCAACTTTCGCAGCGAAATTTTAAACATGATCAGGAGGAGATTGATTTTGGGAAAGATCAAGTGGATCGAAACGGAAAACCCGGAAGTCAAGTTCGAGGACACTCATATCGGCAAAATCAAAAAGATGGTATGGGACGCCGACGAAAAACAGTTGGACAAATGGCTGAAGGAGGACTTTGAGATTCCTTCTCCGTCTGAACTGGGAAAGCCCTGTTGTTACATTCAGACCACCCCCCACGCACTCGCTCGTGAAAAACGGCACAAAAACGACATCGTACTCCTGCCCATCGGTTGTTCCGAATGCCACGGGGACGGCCTGCCGACCGGCCACGACACGTTCCAGGTCGCCAACTACATGGAAGGCGTACGCCGCTACACCGCAAAACTGGGATATGAAGTGAGCTTGACTCACCCAATTCTTTACGGGGGGCATCCGCACCACCACCTCGGCATGGCGGGAACGATCATCATGCCGCAGGACATCCTCGCCGAACAAATCATCGCGATCATGCTGGGGCTTTGGAATGACGGATACCGCAAGATCATTCTGGTCAACAATCACGGGCATATGTACACGTTGCATACGGCCGTACAGGAGTTCTGCAAACGCTTCCAACTGCCGGGCATCTACCAGGTGTTCGACTGGATTACAGCTTGCCGCGACTTCTTCCGTCCGTTGAGCGGCAAAAAGGATCAATGGGAAATGCCGTTTGGGCACGCCGGGGAGGCTGAAACATCACTGGGGTTGTTGCTTTTTCCCGATATGATCGACAAGAAATACTTTACGGACACCGCTCCTAAAATACTGATGAAAGACGGTTGGTTCGATGGCTCCATCCAGGATTACAACCGCCCGCATCAGTGGTGCGACGGCGAGGGGCACGCGGCCATTGAGATAAGCGCGACGCCGGAAGGGGTCATCGGCAAACAGTCCATCGCGGACCCGGCCAAAGCAAAACGGCCGGTCGTGTTCATGTGCAAATTGTTAGTGCAGTTGGTGGAGGACATCCTGGAGACTTATCCTGCCGGGACCGTGCCGCCTGTCAAGGACTTCTCGCTGCGCACCGAAGAAGAACTCGCACCTTACCTCAAAGAACCCATGAGCGAGGGCTGGCGGTCGGTTTACGGCATCTCCAGAGTGGGTCCCTTTTGAGGAGGCGGAGAAATGAAAACCGAAATCCGTGACATGCGAATCTATCGCGCCGTTTCTTCCATTACGAAGCCCATCGCCGATTCGACGCACGACATTTCGGAAATTGCATTTTACGTCGCCGAAATCGAACTCGAAGGAGGGATAACCGGTCAAGGGTATCTGTTGTCTTTTCATTATTCGCGCAGCGCCATAGAAGGTGTGCTGCGGGACCTTCGGAATTTCCTTCTGGCGGGCCACTACGACGTGTATGAGGCGGTGCGCGTTAAAGGGGACTACGAAAAAGAAACGGAATACTTCGGGCAAAAAGGTTTACAGCAGTGGGCCATCGCAACGCTCAACGTAGCCATGTGGGATACGTGGGGGCATGTTCTCGGCCAGCCGGTCTGGAAGATCTTAGGTAGCGGAGGCCGGAAGATTCCGGTCTACGGCAGCGGTGGGTGGCTCTCCTATTCTGACGGGGAGCTTCTTGAAGAGGTCACTGGTTACAAGGCAAGGGGGTTTACCGCCGTCAAGATCAAAGTCGGATCGGCGAAAGGCGTAGAACACGACATCGCACGTTTGCGCAAATGCCGCGAAGCCTTGGGAGAGTCAGTAGCAATTATGATGGACGCCAATCAGGGAATGAGCGTTCCGCAGGCAGCGGCGCTTGCCGACGGCGCGCGCGCAATAGGGATTCGGTGGTTTGAGGAGCCGGTCTCCAACACAGACTTCGATGGTTATGCGTTTCTGCGCCACAAATGCGGGTTGGCTCTGGCGATGGGAGAAAGGGAGTACGACTGCAATGCTCTCCAGGAACTCATCCGTCGTAACGCCTTGGACATGTGGCAGCCGGACTTAATCCGCATCGGCGGGGTCGAGGCCTGGCGCAACTCTGCGGCGCTGGCCGCCGCCTATCATATCCCTGTGCTG
>JAITPZ010000160.1 GCA_031289165.1 Synergistaceae bacterium | reverse complement strand
CAAATACCTCCCCCCCGCCAAAACCACCGGACAGGGGGGAAGATGGGGATGCTCTCCTTACGTCCGACAGACGCCTAGGAGCGGGTGTATAAAAAGGGTCCCACCGTGTCGAATCCCATTTTTTTGTACTCGAAGATCTGCTCGGTCGAACCCACGAGGAAATATCCCCCCGGCGCGAGCGCGTTGTAGAATTTTTTGTACAGGCCCGCCTTCGTCTCCGCGGTGAAGTAGATGACGACGTTGCGGCACAGGATGATGTCGAATCCGCTTCCAAAGGTGTCGTCGATCATGTTGAAACGCCTGAAGGTCACGCGTCGTTTGATTTCCGGGGTGACCTGGTACGTCTCTCCTCTGTCGGTGGTCGTGAAATATTTCGAGAGGTACTCGGGCGGAACGCTCAGAAGCTGACGTTTCAGATACACGCCCTTCTGAGCGATGGCGAGCGCCCCCTGGTCGATGTCGCAGGCCAGCACGGGCGTTCCCTGGTCGAGTCCGCAGACCGTCGAGAGAATCGCCAGAGAGTAGGGTTCCTCTCCCGTCGCGCATCCGGCGCTCCACAGTTTCAGGCGCTTGTGCCCGTGCTTTTTGATCAGGTCCGGAATCAACTGATCCCGCAGCTTCCACCACTGTTTGTCGTTGCGGAAGAACTCCGAAACGTTGATCGTCAGGTGGTCCAGGAATTCACGGAGCTTCTTGTCGTCGTCCCGGATCATGTTGAAATATTCGTCATATGTTTTGACGTTCCATCGCTCCATCAGCATATGAACCCTGCGATGAATCTGATTTTTATAGGAATTCAGATCCAGACCGATGATTTTTCGCAGCTTCTGCTTGAAAGCCTCATATTCCGGCGAGTTATAAATATTGGCTTCTTCCAAACCGACCATCCTGACCGTCGCCTCCCGGAGTTCTTGTCTCAGTTGCCGCCAGCGGCAACGTGTCTCTTTTCGAAATTTATTCCTCCATGACTTCCTTTTCTTTCAGTTTTACAGCTTCCTCTATTTTTTTTATAAAGTCGTCCGTAATATCCTGCACTTCTTTTGTGTACTTTTTCAGATCGTCCTCCGTAATTTTGGAGTCCTTTTCCATTTTTTTCAGGAGCTCCACCGAGTCGCGTCGATGGTTACGCAACACGACCCGCGTCTCCTCCGCCTTTTTGTTCACCAGCTTCACGAGGTCGAGGCGGCGCTCCTTCGTCAGCTCCGGCAATGTCAGGCGCACGGCCTCTCCGTCGTTCTGGGGCGTGATTCCGAGGTTGGCGGCGAGAATGGCCTTTTCGATGGCTTTCAGGCTGCTGCGATCGAAGGGGGCGATCAGAATTTTGCGGCCCTCGGGAATGGTGATATTGGCCAGCTGCTTCAGGGGCGTCTGGCTGCCGTAATAATCGACCTTAATGTCGCTCACCAGCCCTGGATGGGCGCGTCCCGTGCGTATGGCCAAATATTCTCCCTTCAGAAATTCCAAAGCTCTGTCCATTTTTTCCCGCAGGTTTTTTATCTCAGTTTTCGGCATCACAGGTCCTCCTCAGCGAATACTCTTTCGTGAATCCCATTTTGAACCCACGTCAATTATCGCTCAAATCCAACTCTCCATCATGGACGATTGTACCAATTCGCTCTCCGTTTACAAGCATCGAGACCAAATTTCCCCATTTCAGGACGTTGATGACGAGAATGGGGATTTTGTTGTCCATGCAGAGGGAAAACGCGGAGGCATCCATGACCTGGAAGTTGTTGATCAGGGCCTCTCTGTAGGTGATGCTGGGAAGCAGGCGGGCGGAGGCGTCCATCCGGGGGTCCGTGTTGTAGATGCCGTCGACCTTCGTCCCCTTTACCATACACTGAACATTCATCTCGGCCGCCCGCAGAGCGGCCGTCGTGTCCGTCGAAAAATAGGGCGAGCCCGTGCCGGCCGCGAAAATGACGACGCGCCCCTTTTCCATGTGGCGCAGGGCACGCCTTCGGATGTAGGGTTCGGCCACGGCCCGCATCTCGATGGCGGTCTGAACCCGGGTGGGGACGCCCAGCTTCTCCAGGACGTCCTGCAGGGCCAGCGCGTTGATGACTGTCCCCAGCATTCCCATGTAATCCGCCTGGACGCGCTCGATTCCCAGCTTTTCGATATCCCTGCCGCGCAGCATATTGCCGCCGCCCACCACCATGCACAGAGCGACCCCGGCGTTGTGGACGGCCGCGATCTCCGCGCCTGTTCGACGCACAGTCTCGAAATCGAGGCCGAAGTGCTTATCGCCGGCCAGAACTTCACCCGACAGCTTGAGCAACACCCGCTCATACCGGGGCATCGCGGACCACCTCCGATAAGATCTGATTTTAAATTGGAATGAGTCCATAAAATACTCCGGCGCGGAAACGATATCCACGCCGGAGCCCAATGACAATCCCTGTTTGAATTACTCCCCCACCATAAATCTGGCAAACCTTCTGATGACGATGTTCTCCCCCAGCTTCGCGATGAGTTCGACAACCAGATCCTGAATCTTCCTGTCGGGGTCCCGAATGTAGGCCTGCTCCAAAAGGCAGGTGCTTTCGTAGAACTTCCTGACCTTGCCCTCCATGATCTGGTCGATGCGGTTCGCGGGCTTCCCCTCGTCGATCAGCTGCTGACGATAGATGGCCTTTTCCCGCTCGAGGTCCTCAGCCGGCACGTCCTCCGGCTTCAGGTACAGCGGGTTCGCCGCGGTGATGTGCATCGCGATCTCGTGCCCCAGCTCGTTGAACTCGTCGGTCTTCGCGACAAAGTCCGTTTCGCTGTTCAGCTCGACCAGCGCCCCCACCTTGAAGTTGTTGTGCACGTAGTGGAAAACACGACCGTCACTGGCCGTTCTCGCCGCCTTCTTCGCCGCCCTGGCGAGGCCCTTTTCCCTGAGGTAATCTATCGCTTTTTCTACGTTCCCGCCCGTCTCGGCAAGGGCCGCTTTGCAATCCATCATTCCCGAGCCGGTGCGGTCTCTCAATTCCTTTACAGCGTTCGCAGCAATCTCAGCCATCGCAAAAAATCTCCCCTCTGACTCTGAATGACTTCGTCCCGTTTATCCTAGACGCTCGCGACGTTTTCCGGGTCGTAAGCCTCATGCAGGCGCTCCCGGACGGCGATAATATCCGCCTCGACGACATCGACGGCAACCGGCGCCTCTTCTTTGATCTCGGGCTTCACGGGTTCCGGTTCCACGGCGTCCTCGCCCTGCCTGCCCTCGATGACGGCGTTCGCCATCAGGCCGGCGATCAGCTTGATCGCACGAATGGCATCGTCGTTGCCCGGAATGGGGTAGTCGATGACCTCAGGGTCACAGTTGGTATCCACGATGGAGACCACGGGAATACCCAGCTTGCGCGCCTCGGCG
>JAITPZ010000138.1 GCA_031289165.1 Synergistaceae bacterium | reverse complement strand
CGCAATATCAGCCTGGGCAAACGAATCGCGCTGCTGTTCCCCCATTTTTGAATACTTGTCTTCACCGCACGCGCCTCTTTTCATGTAGATACTTTGTGTCTACATATTACAGCGCCTGGTCGCATACGTCAACTTACGCGCATGAGGGGGGAGGGGCGCCCGGCGAAATCTGACGGGGGCTCGTCTGTTTTGACAAACCGTGCAGGGTTGGTTATGATTCTTGTGTTTTCTGAATTTTGTTTCGTTCTGGCGATAAAAATCAATCCATACTGACATGAACTTTACTGAATCTTCGGGGCTCCGCCCCAAAACCGGCGAGGGGGGCCTGTCCTGACCCTCAGTTTTTGCGGATGGACTCAGAGCGCGGGTCGTGTGTGGAAATTCGGGGCCTGTGGGTCCCATATCATTAAGGAGGTCGGTTTATGGTGAAAAGATTTGGTTTTATTTTTATTGTTCTGGCGGCGGTGCTCGGTGTTTTGGCGATGGACGCCGCGGCCGCGACGAAGTTTGTCGTGGCGCATAACCAGACGTCGCAGGAGAATCCGTATCAGTACGGAATGCTGAAATTCAGGGAAGTTCTCGAGCGGGTCTCGGGCGGGGAGTTTTCCGTCGACGTGCACGCGGGGACCATCGGGACGAACGAGGACGAGCTGGTCGAGAAGGTGCAGCTCGGCGCGGCGGACATGGTGGTCGCCTCTCCCGGCTTCATGACGAAGGTGGGGATCCCCGAGGTGGACATGTTCTCGCTACTCTATCTCTTCAACGGCTTTTCTCACTGGGAGAGGGCCGTCGACGGGGAGGCGGGGTCCAGGCTGGCGGGGATCATCAACGCGAAGTCCAACAACACCTTCCGCATCTCGGCGTACTGGTCCGCGGGGGTCCGCAACTACTACGGCAAAAAGCCGATCGAGAAGATCGACGACCTGAAGGGCATGAAGATCCGCACCCAGATGTCCGGCGTCGTCGCCGACTTCTGGAAGAAGACCGGCGCCATTCCGACGCAGGTCGCGTGGGGCGAGCTTTATCAGGGGCTCCAGCAGGGCATTGTGGACGCCGCGGAGAACGACTACACCAACTTCAGCCTTCTCGACCACCACAGGACGGTCAACGGAAAGTTCATCACGGAGACCGAGCACGACTATACGACCCGTCTGCTGCTGATGAACGGCGTCAGGTGGGACGCGTACAGCGACCGGCAGAAGGCGTGGATCACCGAGGCCGTCAGGGAGGCCACGGCGGAGGAGCGCCGCGTCACCTACGACCAGCTCGACAAGTCCAAAGCGAAGGTCATCGCCGACGGCGGCACGGTCAATGCCATCGACAGGGCCCCCTTCGTCGCCATCGCCGTCCCGATCCAGGACGAGCTCGCGCAAAAACTGGGCCTTGGGGATCTGCTGCAGCTCATCCGCGACGCGGGCAAATAGGCAAATAAGAAACAGATTATGAGGACCGCCGGCATGAGATTTCCGGCGGTCTTTCAATATCGAGGCTAGGGGGTCCACGACCCCCTGCGGAGTCTGAGGCGGAGCCTCGGGGTCTTTAAAACGGGCAGGGGAGAGGCAGCGTGAAAAAATTTGTTGGGGTCATACTTCGCGTGCAGGAGGCGCTTGGCACGTTTCTGCTGGCGGTGTTCTTCGTCGCGATCGTGATGCAGATAAGCGCGCGTTATCTGAAAATTTCTCTGTTGTGGACGGAGGAGCTCGCCAACTACTCGTTCATCTGGGCCGTGTTCATGGGGGCGTCCACGATGGTCCACGAGGGCGCGCATTTCAGTTTCACGTTCTTCAGGGACCGGTTTCGGGGCGCGTCGGGCGCGGCGTACGACATCGGGGTGTCGGCGGTTCTCCTGTGCTTCACCGTCCCGATGTTCTGTTACGGCGTCATCGTCGCGCGGACGTTCTGGAACTACAACTGGATCAGCCTGCCCTGGGTCAAAATGGGTTACACGTGGCTCTGTCTGCCGATCATGGGCTTCACGATGTCGCTTTACACGATCGACAGGATGATCGTCAGTCTGCGGACGATTCGTGATTCCCGGAAAACGCGGGAAGGGAGCGCGGCGTAATGGGGGCCTCCGCCATCGTCGGGCTTTTCGTGCTGCTGATATTTCTCGGGGTTCCGATCGCGTTCGTCATCGGCATCATCTCGCTGATCGGCATCGCGTCTCTGCCGTTCATCCCGAACATCACCGTGTTCATGAAGATGTTTTACGGCCTCAACTCGTTCGTCCTGCTCGCCATTCCCCTTTTCGTTCTGGCCGCGAACCTGATGAACCACGGGCAGATCACGCAGATGCTGGTCGATTTCTGCATCGCTCTGGTGGGGAACATTCGCGGGGGACTGGCCCACGCGAACATTCTCGTCTCGATGATCTTCGCGGGGGTCTCCGGCTCCTCGCAGGCGGACACGGCGGGGGTCGGCAAGATGCTGATCCCCGCGATGATCGACACGGGGTACGATAAGGAGACGTCGGTGGGGGTCACGGCGGCCTCCTCGACGATAGGGGTCATCATCCCGCCGAGCATCCCGATGGTGGTCTTTTCCGGGCTCACCAACGCCTCCGTCGCGGCGCTTTTCATCGGGGGGATGGTTCCGGGGATCCTGATCGGGGTCACGATGATGGCCATTGTGGCCGTGAAGGGCAGAAGGCTGAACTTCCCCGTCTACGAGCGCTCGGCTCGCGGGGAGGTGGGAAAGCTGTTCCGGAAGTCGTTTCCGGCGCTGCTGACGCCGCTCATCATCGTCGGGGGCATCAGCACCGGCTGGTACACGCCGACGGAGGCCGCCGCGTTCGCCTCGATCTACTCCATGGCGATCAGCCTGTTTTACTACAGGACCCTGAAGCTGCGCGACATGCCGGGGATTTTGAGGGAGACCCTCAAGCTGAGTTCTCTTTCCCTGTTTGCGCTCGCCACCGCAAGCGCGCTGGGGGAGCTTCTCGGCTACTACAGGGTGTCGGACCATGTGGCGGGCTTTTTCGCGGTGTACATCACGAACCGGTACGCCTTCATGCTGGTGGTGATCGCGTTTTTCCTGTTCGTGGGGACCTTCATGGACGCGATTCCCGCGATGATCCTCTTCGTGCCGGTGCTGCTGCCGATAGCGACCAGCGTCGGGGTGAGTTCCATTCACCTCGGGATTGTGACGGTAATCACCCTGGCGATAGGGCTCGTCACGCCGCCTTACGGGCTGTGTCTGCTGATCGCCAGCTCGATAGCGGACCTTTCGATCGAGAGATCGCTGCGGGGGGTGCTTCCCTATATATCGGCGCTCCTGGTCATTCTGCTGCTCGTCGCGATCTTCCCCGCGATCGCCTTCTTCATCCCTCAGATGCTCGGGCTGATGTGACGGCGACCCCTGACGGGGAGGAGGTTCCAAGTCTCCCCGATCTCAGTTTTTCAGTCTCAGTTTTTCAATCTCAGTTTTTCTCTGATCTCCGGGACGACGCGCAGCGCCCCGGGGAGGTCGAGATCGTCGAGACGCGCCCTGAACCGTTCGTATGGTTCTCCCGCCGGGGAGAGGCACGAACGGATTTCGCTCTCGAACGCGAAGCAGTCCACGCTGCCGGACTCGAGAAGCCGTTCGAGCCCGTCGAGCAGGGTTTCCATTTCCGCATCGCTCCTTTCCTCCGGAATCGCGTCCGGCGTTGTCTGCGGTTCCGCTTCCGTCGAGGCGGCGATCTCGTTCAGCACGAGGCTTATCTCGTCCCTCAGCCCGCCGAGCGCAGGCGCAAAATCCACCACCGCGCCCCCGCGGGACAGGGTTTCGGACAGGGTCTTTTCGATCGACGCCGCGATCTCCCGAAGGCGCAGGGCTCCGATCGAGGCCGCTACGCTTTTCAGCGTGTGTGCGACGCGCCTCGCGTCGATTTTCTCCCCGTGGGCGAGGGACGACGCGATCGCCTCGTGATCGGCGCCGTGTTTTCTTTGAAAGTCGCCCAGGATCCGGCGATAAAGCGGCTCGTCGTTTTGAAAGTTCCTGAGTCCGGCCTGCGCGTCGAGAATGGGAACGGCGTCCTCACGGGCCCGGCCCCCGATCGTCGTCATCGCTTCCCTCGCTCCAGGAGGGGCGGATACACCCTGTTTCTGCCGGCATCCTTCGCCTGATAGAGGTTCGCGTCCGCCTTCGCCAGAAAGTCGTCGAGCGAGTCGTCCGCGCGGGGGATTGCCGCGCACGCGCCGATGCTGACCGTAATCCGCGTGAGGGTTCCCCCGTCGGCTGTCGGAACGCGCGTTTCCTCAATCTGAGCGCGGATTTTTTCCGCGATCCTCAGCGCGGCCTCGAGGTTCGTGTCGGGCATCAGTACGCCGAACTCCTCGCCCCCGAGCCGCGCCGACAGGTCGGCGGGACGACGCGCCGCCGACGAGAGGATCCCGGCGACGGCCCTGAGCAGGGCGTCTCCCTGCGGGTGCCCGTAGGTGTCGTTATAGGTTTTGAAGTTGTCCAGGTCGAGCATGAGAAAGGAGATCGGCCTCTTTTCGCGGATCGCCTTCTTCCACTCCACCTCCGTGCACTGGTTGAAACGCCTTCGGTTCGCGATGCCCGTGAGCGGGTCCATCAGGCCGAGCTCCCTGTTCATCTTCATCTGGCGCACGATTTGCAGGTGCGTATTGATGCGCGCCCTGACAATGGTTCCGTGAAAGGGCTTTTTGATGTAATCCACGGCGCCGAAGGTGAAGCCGCGCTCCTCGTCGGCCTCCTCGGCGAGCCCGGTGATGAATATGACGGGAGTGTCCATCGTCAGCACGTCGTTTTTCAGGTGGAGCAGGACGTCGAAGCCGCTCATTCCTGGCATCACGACGTCGAGCAGGATGAGGTCCGGCTGATTCCTCTTCGCCAGGCGAATCGCGTCCTCCCCGGTTTTGGCGAAGAAAACCGCGTATTCCCCCGACAGGATCTTCGAAAGGGCCAGCACGTTCGTGTTTTCGTCATCGACGATCAGAATTTTCTGTTTCGCGCCCCTCTTGTTTTCGCCCGTTTCCGTGGAGATGTCGTCTATCGGGAGGGGCGTGTTCGGCGGAGATTCCAGCGTCAGTTTTTCCCCGGGCAGCCAGCGCATGAGGACGCGATTCAACTCCCGCGGGTCGATGGGTTTGGATATGTAGTCGTTCATCCCGGCGTCGATGAAGATCTGTTTCACTCCGATGATCGCGTTGGCGGAAAGCGCGACGATCGGGAGCAGGCGAAAGCGCTCGTCGTCCATCTCCCGGATGCGCCGCGTCGTTTCGAGCCCATCCATATCGGGCATCATATGGTCCATAAAGACGAGGTCGTATTCCCTGTCGCGCACCATCGCGAGGCATTCCCTGCCGCTCTCGGCCCTTTCCGCCCGGATGCCGTGCTTCAGCAGGTACCCGAGCGCGACCGTGAGGTTGATCGCGTTGTCGTCCACCACGAGCACGCGCACGTCCCCGGACGCGTACGCGTGCGCGAAACGCTCCCGGCTGATCGGTTCCGTCTTCGACGGGTCTCCCTCCAGGAGGGGGATCCGCAGGGTGAAGCAGGTTCCGCTGCCGTATTCGCTTTCAACGGCGATCTCTCCGCCCATCATGTCGAGCAGGTGCTTCGTGATCGGCAGGCCCAGTCCCGTGCCGACAATGCTCCTGTTTTTGTATCGGTCGACCTGCTCGAACATGCCGAAGAGCCTGTCGAGATCTTCCTCCCTGATGCCGATGCCCGTGTCCTGGACGCGAATCAGAAGCCAGGGCGCGCCGTCGCGCTCCTCCCTTTCGAAGGCGAGCTCCACGCCGCCCCGCTCCGTGTACTTCACCGCGTTGCTCAGGACGTTCGTGACGATCTGGCGCACGCGAATTTCGTCCCCGAAAAGGATGGGCGGCAGGTCCTCATCACAGGTCGCGATGAACTCGAGCCCCTTCGTCTCGGCGCTGTAGCGAAACAGGGAACAGATGTTGTTGAAAAGGAGATGAAGGCGGTAATGCACGGGCAGCAGCTCAAATTTTCCGGCCTCTATTTTTGAAAAATCGAGGATGTCGTTGACGATCTGGAGAAGGGCGTGAGACATCTCCTGAATGCCGGCGAAGAACTGTTGCTGCGTCTCGTCCAGGTTGTCGGTGCGCATCAGATAGGTCATGCCGATGATGGAGTTCATCGGCGTCCGGATCTCGTGACTCATGCCGGCGAGAAAATCGCTCTTCGCCCGATTTGCGCGCTCCGCCTCGTGTCGGGCATTTTCGATCTCCGTGATGTTGTACAGCAGCAGCAGCATTCCTTCGATCGTTCCCCCGTCTCCCTCCATCGGGGAGATGTTGATGGTGAAGCTGCAGAGGCCCTCTCCGGAGATGACAGTGGCGTCCCTGTAGGACACGGCGACCCGCTCCGTCCTGGATCGATTCACGGCGGACTCCAGCCTCTGACACCACGCGTCGTCCGCGACGGAAGCGAAAATCTCCCCGCAGGAACGGCCGATGAGCTCGCTTTCGCTCACATGGCCCGTCGTCTCGACAAATTTTGTCGAACAGTACACGAGTTTGCACGATTTATCGAGAAGAATTACAAAATTTGCGCTGTTACGCAACAGCATCGACAGATGGCGCTCGAGTTCGCGCTGCGCCATCCTGCGGGCGGTCTGCTGATTGGCCTTCGCCATCGCGATCGTCTTTTCTTCCTCGATTTCCCTGCGGAGATGCAGGAGTTCTCTCTGGCGCCTGCGCTCGTTCCGCTTCAGCCCGCGCACCAGGTCGATCAGTTCCGACCGCTCCAGCGACTCCGGATCCCTCGATTCAATATCCACTGACATTTCTCCTCCGCAAAACCGTTCCGGATTGAAGCCTTCTACAGCACACAGGCCGAAAACGAATAATTGTGATAACGGTTGCAGTATCTCCCGTCCCCCGCCCTGACGGGGCAAATCTCCCCGCCCGCGCAGGCGAACGAAAACGGGAGCTTTCCGGCGATCGACCTCTCGACGTAAGCCATCTCCCCGGACTGGTCGGGCGCGAGCATAAAGTACCGCGTGACGCAGGACGCCATGAGAAGGGCGTCCTTCTTTCCGGCGCCCATGACCCGATCGAGGGCGGCCCCCGCCGTTTCCATGATGTCCTCGCGATCGATCTCGCCTATCGCGACGGTGGCGCCCCGGGGAACCCTGCCGCCCGTGAGGATGCTGCCGTCGTCGTTGAGCGCGTAGATTGCCAGCGCTGCAGACGGGGAGCCGTCGCCGTAATTCACGAGAAGCGGGACGGTCGTCGCGCTCCCGGAGTGCAGCTCGATCCCGACGCCGCTCATGTAGTCCCGAACCGGAACGTCGTTGATGGCCCGAAGCAGGCAGCCCTCGGAGTCCGTGATGACCGCGCGGCTCTCCCGAATGCCGTTCTTCGTGATGTTCGTCACGATAAACTCCGGCTCGACGTCGCCCTGAACGAGGATCATCGCGAGCGAACACCTGTCCGCGACGCCGTTGCGGATCGTGCGGCAGTGTTTATAGCTCATGTCCATGTCGCTGCTCACGTTGCCCCATATGGGGAGGCCCCCCGCGAGGGCGTCGAAGCTGTCGAGCACGTCCGCGCCGCTCACGTCGTCGAGGTACGGGAAAAAGCCGATGATGAATTTCGGCTCTTCCGGCAGGGGCGCGCGCGCACGCGCGTAAGCCGCCCCGATCTCCCCGTTCAGGTTTTCGGCGGTCAGCGAGGGGGTTGCGGCGGTCGAAAAAGCGACGTCGTCGCCGGTAAGCACGGTAAGGCCGAGGCGATAGCGCCCATAGCCGTGCTCCGACTGGTTCGCCATCGCGGTCATGCCGACGACGTCGAACGGCAGCCTCTCGCACAGAGCGTGAACGACGCCCGTATCGACAAAGTCATAGTGCGTGTACAGAATTCCGACGCTGTTTGTCGAAAGCCGATCGAAGAACGGCCGGTCGAGCAGCTCGTCGAGAGCTTCCTCCACCTCGTCGATCTCCGTCGTAAAAGTGGAATACGCGCGAATCACAATATCGCCCCCCGCGAAAAATCACCCGTCACGAAACGTTATTTTATCAATGTCCACAATTTAAGTAATGAACGCGATCAATCCCCGGGGCTCCGCCCCCTCGCCAAAAAAACTCGCGAGGGGTCTTATCGAGGACCCCTCGACCCCCTGGCCCCTTAAGTTGAGAGCATTGATTATTTTACGACAAACCGATCTCCATTCCCATCCTCTACAGCGTCACTCCGTCCCTGAAGATCGCGATTTCGCCGCCGCCCCTGCGCTCGCAGGCGACGCGCTCGCCGCCGGCGACCCGCAGGACTAGCTCGACCAGGCGGTCCGTCGCGGATTCGAAGGTCTCGCCGCCATCCCCGTTTTCGCTCAGAAGCGTTCCCGCGTCGAAGTCGATCCAGCCCGGACGGCGGCGGGCCAGGTCGCTGTTGCTCGATATCTTCAGCGACGGGACGACGGTTCCGAACGGTGTCCCGCGCCCCGTGGTGTAGAGGACGATCTGCGCGCCCGCGGCGGCCAGGGCCGTGCAGGAGACGAGGTCGTTGCCCGGCGCGAAGGCGATCTGCACCCCGCCGCCCGGCAGGGCGGGCTGTCCGTACTTCAACACGCGTGTCACGCGCCCGTTCCCCGACTTTTCCACGGCCCCGAGGGACTTTTCCTCCAGCGTCGTGATGCCGCCCGCGCGGTTGCCCGGTGACGGGTTCTCGTAAACGGGCCGGCCGTAGCGGACGAAGTAGTCGCGGAACCACCGGTCCAGCGCGACAAAGTCGTCGTACACGGCTTTGTCCGCGATGCGCTCGACGATGACCTCCTCGGCCCCGAACATCTCCGGAATCTCCGTCGCGATCACCGTCCCTCCCGACGCGACCAGGCGGTCGGAGAAACGGCCCGCGAGGGGGTTGGCCGTCAGGCCGCTGTAGCCGTCGCTGCCCCCGCACTTGACGCCCACGCACAGCTCCGACGCCGGGAAGGGCTCGCGGGCACGGGGCGCGGCGTCGGCCAGCTCGTTCAGCATGGGGATCAGTGCCTCCTCGTCCTCATCCTGAAGAACCAGCGATCGAACGCGAGACGAAGCGCCGAGGCGTTCCAGCAGCATCGAGAGCTGCAGGTTCTCGCAGCCGAGGCCCGCTATCAGAACGCCCGCGGCGTTGGGGTGCCGCGCCAGACCGGCCAGCAGGTCCGCCGTCATCGCGAGGTCCCCGCCGAGCTGCGAGCAGCCGAAGGGATGCTCCAGCACCTTCACGTCGTCGATCCACGCGGGCTTTTTCCAGTCCTTTTCCCAGTCCCGAATCAGGGCGCGAAGCTCGCCGTTGACGCAGCCGACCGTCGGGATCACCCACAGGTCGTTGCGCACCCCGGGCCGGCCGGAACTCCTCCGGTAGCCGTTGAACGTCCCGGCGACCGGCGCGGCGTCGAGTCGGGGCGGAGAAGATAAAAATGCCTTCGCGTTCCACTCGGGGAACTCCGGGGTCGCTCCGAGGCGGGTCGCGACGTTGTGCTCGTGAACGTGGTCGCCCGGCGCGATGTCATGCGTCGCCGCGCCGATGACGTGCCCGTATTTGACGACCGGCGCTCCCTTCGGAATGGCGGAAACCGCGATTTTATGCCCGCCCGGAACGTCCTGCGACAGGGTGACGCGCCGTTCGCCGGGAATCACGACATCCCCCCGCCCGCCGCCCCGGACGAGAATCGCCACGTTGTCCGCCGGGTTCAGATGGATGACGCTTTTGGCCGTTTTTGTCGCGTTTGTCGCGTTTGCCTCACTCATGCCAGCGCCTTCAGCAGGGCCCCGCGAATCGCCGGGGACAGGCCGGGGAAGAAGCTGTCGATCCGGTCGGCCGGGGACGGGCCCCTGATCTGAGAAAAATCCCTCAGCTCCAGCGGGCCGCCGGGAAGCTCGACAGTTTTGCCATGCCCGTACAGCTCGCACAGCTTTCCGATCGCCCCGGTCATGCGGGGCGGCAGTTTGCCTTCCTTATTAAAATAGTCCTCGAGCGTCGGGCGCAGGCGTCCGTTCGCCTTGGAGACGGAGTTGAGCGCGATGGAGCGGAAGCTGTGCCCCAGTGCCGGGTTCCGGAAGCGCGTCAGCACCTCGTCGGCGTAGGCGTGGGTCTCCTTCGAGTCGTCGAGCGCGCGGCAGATCTCCGCGTGCGTCAGGTCCGACAGCCAGGCCGCGTGGTCGGGGTGCGAGGCGAACTCGTCCACCTTCTCCAGCCCGGCCCCCAGCGCCACGGGAACGGAGGACGTGTGCGCGCCGTTCAGTATGCGGACCTTGCGGTCGTGGTAGAACGCCAGTTTATCGGGCGTCACGACGACGTTGAGCCCGGCCCGCTCGAAGGGCAGCAGCTCCGCGATCCTTCGGTCGCCCTCGATCACCAGCAGGTGGAACAGCTCCCCGCTCGTCAGCCAGGGATCCTCTTCCCCGATTTTTCCCCATATCCGCTCCCACGCATCCCCGGGGAAGCCCGGGACGATGCGGTCGACCAGCGTGTTGCAGAACGTGCAGCTCTCCAGGTAGTCCTCAAAAACCGGCCCGTAGCGGAGGGTCTCGCCGTAGAGCTTCAGGCAGCTCTTCAGAAGGTCGGCGCTGCGGTCGTTCAGCTCCATCGCCATGACGAAGAGAGGCGGCAGCTTCGCCTCCGCGCGCTTTTTCAGAAGCAGCGCCAGAAAGGACGGGAAATTGTGCGGCTCCGTCCTCGCCGGGTCGTGGAAGATTCCCGCCTCGGTGGTGTTCGAGACCACGAGGCCAATGTCCTCCATCCCCGCCGCGAGGTATTCGTCCGTGTCGTGCCAGGGGCTGAACCCCCTTTTGATCACGTCGACCCGGTCCAGCGTCTCGACGTACCGGTCGCCCTCCCAGCCGCGCAGCAGGACGTGGTACTTCCCCGCCGCCGCGATTTTGCGGGCCTGGCCGCTCCTGCCGTCGGTCGGCTGAAGCACGATCACCTCGTGCCGCTCCCCCGTCGCCTCCGAGAGCTTCTGCAGCATCCAGTCGAAGAAGCAGCGCAGAAAGTTGCCCTCACCGAACTGAAGAATCTTCATGGATAATCACGCCCCCCGCATTTTGAAGTACGCGGCGGCGTTGTTCCAGGAGACGTCCCGCACGAGCCCGCCCAGCAGGTCGTAGTCCTCCGGCAGCTCCCCGCGCTCGACCGAGCCGCCCAGCAGGTTGCAGAGAATGCGCCGGAAGTACTCGTGCCTCGGGTACGAAAGGAAGCTGCGCGAGTCGGTGAGCATCCCGACGAAGCGGGACAGAAGGCCGCAGTTCGACAGGGCGGAAAGCTGCCGCCCCATGCCGTCTTTGTTGTCGTTGTACCACCACGCCGTCCCGAACTGAATCTTCCCCGGCGTCGCCCCGTCCATGAAGGAACCCGCGATCGAGGCGATCATGTCGTTGTCCTTCGGGTTCAGGACGTAGATGATCGTGCGCGCCAGTTTCCCCGCGGACTCCAGCCTGTCGAGCAGGGCGACGAGGGCGTCTCCGACGGGGAACTCTCCGATGGAGTCGTATCCAGTGTCCGGGCCGCGCAGTTTGAACGCGGTGGAGCTGTTGTCGCGTTTCGCGCCGAAGTGAAGCTGCTGCGTCCAGTCCTGTTCGGCATCCATCTTCAAAAACTCGAAGAGCAGCGCCGAGCGGTACCGCTCCAGCTCCGCCCCGGAAAGCGACGCCCTCGAACCGCGCAGTTTCCGAAACGCGCTCTCGATCTCCCCGGCGGAATACGCCGCCGCCCAGGGCCGCTCGATGCCGTAGTCCGAGAGGCGGCAGCCCGCGTCGTGAAAGAACCGGTGACGCGACCAGAGCGCGGAGAGAAATTCGTCCCACGTCCCGACCTTCATCCCCGCGGCCGTCTCCAGCCTGTCCGCCCAGGCGTTGAAGAGGGGCGCGTCCGCGGCCGTCGTCAGGGCTTTGTCCGGACGCCAGGCGGGGTGAACCGCCGTGCCCCAGTCCGTTTCGGCGAGGCGCCGGTGCATCGCCAGGTCGTCCGTGGGGTCGTCCGTCGTGCAGATGACCTTTACGTTGCTGCGTCGGATGATCGAGCGCACGGAGAACTCCGGCGCCGCCAGCTTTTCGGCGCAGGCGTCGTACACGGCGCGCGCGTTTTTCGGGGAAAGAACCTCGCGGATGCCGAAGTAACGCTGCAGCTCCATGTGCGTCCAGTGATAAAGGGGGTTGCCGACGGTCTGAGGAACGACCCTGGCCCAGGCCTCGAACCGCTCCCGGTCCCCGGCCGCGTTCGGGACGCCGGAGACCAGCTCCTCCGGAACGCCGCAGGCCCTCATGGCGCGCCACTTGTAGTGGTCCCCGTAAAGCCAGACCTGCGTGATGTTCGAAAAGCGCGCGTCCTCCAGAATCTGCGCGACCGGCAGGTGCGAGTGGTAATCGAAGATCGGCATGGCCTGCGCGTACTCGTGATAGAGGCGCTCCGCCGGGCGGGAATCCAGCAGGAAATTTTCGTCCATAAAGGCTTTCATGATTCTTCAGATCCTTTCAGTTCACATTTTCTTTTCAAACGGGATTCCGGAGGGCCTGCCGGCCCTCCGGCGGAGTCTGAGGCGGGGCCTCATGTTTTTTTCGGTTACAGGCCGAGCACGAGGCGGGGGACCGTCATGACGATCGCCGGGATGTAGGTGATCGCCATCAGCACGAGGAACATCACCGCGTAGAAGGGGATCATGATCTTCGAGAGCTCCTCGATGGAGATTCGCCCTATCGCGCAGCCGACGAAGAGCGTGCTGCCCACGGGCGGCGTCAGGAGTCCCATGCCGAGGTTCAGCATCAGAACGACGCCGAAGTGGACGGGGCTCATTCCGATTTTCGCGACGACCGGCATGAGGATCGGCGTCGTGATCAGGATGAGGGGGGACATGTCCATGATGCAGCCCAGAACCAGCAGCAGGACGTTGATGACGAGCAGCAGCACGTACCTGTTGTCGGACAGGGTCAGAAGCGCCTGGGTCGCCATAGCCGGGATTCTGAGGAAGGCGAGCATCCAGCCGAACACGTTGGACGCCCCGATCAGCGCCACAACGATGGCGATCGTGCGGAGCGAGCGGCGCAGAATCACGGGGAAGTGGGACAGGGGAACGTCTCTGTAGACGAAGAAGGTGATGATGAACGAGTAGAGCGCCGCGACGGCTGCCGCCTCCGTCGCCGTGTAAAATCCGGTGACGACGCCCACCACGACGATGACGAAGGTCAGGAGCCCGAGCGCCGAACCCCTGAACGCGGCGATCTTCTCCGCGCGGGAGACGCGCTCGCCGAGGGGATACCCGCGCTTCACGGCGACGATGTAGGAAATCACCATCAGCGACGCGCCCAGAAGGAGGCCGGGAACGATGCCCGCCATGAAGAGCGCGCTGACCGACACGCTGCCGGCGACGAGGGAGTAGATGATCATGTTGTGGCTCGGGGGGATCAGAATACCCTGCACGGAGCTCGTGATGGTCACGGCCACCGAGTAGTCGGCCCCGTAGCCCTTCTGCACCATCATCGGGATCAGGATCGACCCGTTGGAGGACGTGTCCGCGACCGACGAGCCCGATATCCCGCCGAAGAAGGTGCTGGCCAGGATGTTCACCTGCGCGAGTCCGCCCTGAACGTGCCCGATCATCGCGTTGGCGAGCCGCACCATCCTCATGCTCATCCCGCCCTCGCCCATGATCTCGCCCGACAGGATGAAAAAGGGGATCGCGAGCAGCGAGAACGAGTTGATGCCGCGCACCATCGCCTGGGCCAGAATGGGCAGCGATATGCCGCAGTAAAACCCCGTCAGGATGCTCGATATTCCAAGGCAGAAGGTGATGGGCACGCGAAGGAGCATCAGGACGAAGAAACTGCCCAGAAGCAGCGTTGTGGCGACCGACGAATCGAACATCACACTGCCTCCCCGGCGTCATTTTTACCCGTTTTGCCCATCAGGATCAGAAAAAACTTTTCGACGCTGTAGATCATCACCGCGCAGCCGGAGAGGGGAACGGCGGAATAGAGCCACGCGGAACTCAGCCCGAGGCCCGGAAATTTGTTCCTCAGCCCGACGGTCGCCATAGTGAGGCCCTGAATCAGCATGAAGGCGCCGAAGCCGAACGTGCACAGGTATTTGAACAGCGCGACCGGCGTCATCATGAATTTCGGGGTCACCCTGTCGAGGATGGTGATGCTCAGGTGAAGGTCGTCGCGAACGCCCAGAGCCATGCTCAGGAAGCCGAACCAGACCATGCACAGAAGCGCCGTTTCCTCGCTCCACGACGGCGTGTAGCTGAAAAAATACCGGGTGACGACCGTCAGGCAGACAACCAGAACCATAAGCACGAGAAGAAACATGCCCAGCTGCTCCACGAACATGCTGACCGTGGTTTCGACCTTTCTGAACATCGCGTTGCCTCCTCTTTCGTGAGTTCCGCGAGCGCGAAATCACACAACATGCCGCCCCGAAAAAAACGAGGCGGCATAATTCACGAGATCCCTGATGGGGTCGTTCGCGCGCTTATTTGACGTCCTGGATTTTTTTGATGTACTCGTCGCGTTTCGGGCCAAGGTCGATCGTCGAGTAGACCGGCTCGACGGCCTTCTGCCACTCGGAGAGGTTCTTCACCTCGGTGATGACGTTTTTCCCGCCGTCGGTGATCGCCTTTATGGACTTCGCCTCGTACTCCTTCCACGCCCTGCGCTGAACCTCCTGAGATTCGACCGCGGCGGCCCTGACGATCTTTTTGTCCTCGTCGGAGAGCGCGTCCCAGATGGCCTTCGACACGCAGAGCACCTCGGGGGTGCGGGTGTGGTGGTCGAGGGTGAAGTACTTCGCCACCTCGTAGTGCGACGTGGAGTAGTAGCTGGGCCAGTTGTTCTCGGCCCCCTCGATGACGCCGCTCTGCAGGCCCGTGAAAACCTCGCCGTAGGGCATCGGGGTTGCGGAAGCGCCGAGGGCCTCGACGAGGCCCATCATCAGTTTGGACTGCTGCACGCGGATCTTGAGGCCCTTCATGTCGGCGGGCGACGCGACCGCGCGCTTCGAGTTGTAGAAGCTGCGGGAGCCGGAGTCGTAGTAGACGAGACCGACCAGCCCGTTGGCCTCCATCTCCCCCAGAAGTTCCGCGCCGATCGGGCCGTTCAGAACTTTCCAGAGATGATCTTCATCGCGGAAGATGTAGGGAAGCGACAGGACGCCCAGCGCCGGGGTGAAGTCCGAGAGGGGCTGCGCGTTGACGCGGCAGAAGGCCAGTCCGCCCAGCTGCGCCTGCTCGATGGCGCTCTTTTCGTCGAAGAGCTGCGCGCTGTGGTAAACGTCGATCCGGATTCTGCCGTCGGTGCGTTCCTTCACGAGCTCCGCGAACCTGTTGTCGCCGAGCGTCGTGGGGTAATCACCGGGCTGATTGTCGGAGAGCTGGTAGACGACCGGCGCCGCAAACGCCGCACCCGCCGCGAACACGCAAAACACCGTCAAAACAAAAAGACCTGTCAACCTTTTCAATGACAACACCCTCCTTAAAGTTTTTTGGAGCCGCAACCGCCAAACCACCTGTCCGTGCTGAAAATATAATACACCATTACCCGGATAAAAAGACAGGTCAGGCGGCGTCCACT
This sequence comes from Synergistaceae bacterium, assembly GCA_031289165.1. Taxonomy (GTDB): domain Bacteria; phylum Synergistota; class Synergistia; order Synergistales; family Aminobacteriaceae; genus JAISSA01. The sequence continues at coordinate 7,557 of JAITPZ010000138.1, read as the reverse complement.
GAAAGCGGGATGTCAGGTGTTTTCTAAATTCAGGAAATTGAGTATCTAACGCAATCATTTCTGCATTATTGACTTAAGCCAAAATTACTATGTGTTTACGGGCTCCGATGGTACTATTTCTGTGCTGTCACTTATATGTTTTTTCTTCATTTCTCCTTTCCCTTGAGGCCGTTGTACGCAACGGCCTTTTCCATTTAAAGAGCGGGGCAATTTATGAAAATATGACCGCGAATGTGGAAATAACGCGCCCCGGGCTCCTCTGATGAAGAAACTGAGCGATTCGCATGGCTCATTCTTCGCCGGCTCGCTGCTTATCCCGCGCCGCCCTCGCCCCCGGTCAGGCGGAGCTCTTCTTGACATACCTTCCGGAAGGTATGTATAATGCGGTACTGACATTGCAGAAAGCACCGAACGGCAGGGGGTGTGGCGGCGACGCGCAGAAGCAGGGAAGAAGCGTCTGAGACGCGGGAAAAAATTCTCGACTCGGCCCTCGACATCATGGGCGAAAGACCCTTTTCGAAGGTTTCGATCAAAGAAATCGCCGGGAAGATCGGGCTTTCGAAGGGGGCTGTGTACTGGCATTTCAAAAACAAAAATGACCTTCTCGTCAGCCTCGTCGAAAACATGTGCATCCGAATGGAGGGGGAACTGGACCGGAACGGAGACCCGGAGTCGCTGGACGATATCCGGGACTACTTCGTGTCAAAGATAGAGATGGTCATGAGGAACCAACTCTCCAATAGCGTGTCCCGGCTGATGATACGTCGATACGAATGGCCGGAGACGGTTCGCGAAAGGGTGCGCGCCGTCGTGTGGGACAGGCTCGAGATAGAGCGCGCGATGCTGGAAAGATTCCTCGCCAGGAACCGACGAAGGGAAAACCCCGGAGACCTCTCTCCGCCGGAGCTCGCCAGGCTTGTGATGGCGGTTCTGCACGGGCTTTTCATCTCGCACGTCGTCGACGCCTGCCCCGTGGATCCCGTACAATACGTCGATTTTGTATTGCGCGCTTTAATTCAGGCCCCATATGACATAAAATAACGAAATCTGTCTGCTGTAAAGAGCAGGGTGTCCGAAAGCATGGCGTTACCCGGGCAAATTCGGAGCGAAACGGAGAAAGATAAGGGAATGGGAACCGAGAATATGACAAACGACAGCATGGCGGGCGATAATATGGAAAACAAAAATCCGGAAAATGAAAATTTGGAAACCATGAAGATCGAGATTACGGAGGCCGGAGACGCGGGGACGGGGAACGCCGGCGCGAACCCTCTGACCGGGGTTCGTCGCATCGAGGCCCCCGACGCCGCGGACCACGAAGCCGGAGACCAGGAGTCCGGGCGGGAGCGGATCGAGAGTCCCCGACTCGCGGGCCCCGGTCCCGATATCGAACGCCTGCGGCCCAAAAAGCGCCGGAAGCGAAACAGGGCGGGGGCGCTCGTCGCGCTCGTGACCATCGCGGTCGTCGCGTATTTCGCGAACCTTCTGCTGAACGGACAGTCGGCGCCTCCCTCGATGGGGGCGCAAACGGGAGAGCAGCCGGCGCCCTCAGTCGTCCTGAACGTGGTCGCCAGCGTGGACCTCGCCACGGAACACGAGTATATCGGCAGGGTCGAGTCGATCCAGAGTGTGCAGCTGAGACCCCAGATTTCCGGGCAGATCGCCGAGGTGCATTTTAAGGAAGGCTCCACGGTCAAGGCAGGACAGCTTCTGTTCACGATCGACGCTAGGCAGTACCAGGCGACGGTCGACCTGCGGAAGGCGGATCTCGACAGAGCCGAGGCCGGTTACGACAGGGCGAGGAAGTATTACGAACGCCTCAAAGCCACGGACAGCCGCAGCGTTCCTGCGTCGGACCTCGACACCGCGCAAAGCGACGTCCTGCAGGGCAAAGCGAGCGTGGACCAGGCGAAGGCCGCCCTCAGGCTCGCTCAGATCGACCTCGGCTACACGAAGATCGCCGCCCCGATCGCCGGGCGCATCGGCGGGGCGCTCTTCACGAAGGGCAACCTCGTCAGCCCCGCGGGAGGGCCGCTGGCGCATATCGTCCAGATCGACCCCGTCCGCGTGGCGTTCGCGCTCCCCGACAGGGACTATCTGGATGCGCTGGTCGCCTTCGAGTCCCCCGAAAACGTCTACAGGGCCACGGTTCGCCTCTCCAACGGGGAGGAGTACCCCGTGACCGGCGCGCGGGACTTTGAGGAAAACATCATGGACGAGCGGACCGGGACGATGATGGTGCACCTGCGCTTCCAAAACGCGGAGGGGCTTCTCGTGCCCGGGGCCATGGTCCGGGTGACGACGCGCCCCGTGGACAGCCACGTCGCCATCGTCATCCCGCAGGAGTCCGTGCTGTCTGACGCTCAGGGGGACTACATCTACGTGGTGGACGCGGGGAACGTCACGCACCAGCGACGGGTGACGCTGGGCGCGGAGGAGGGCGCGCTGCGGGAGGTCGCCTCGGGGCTCTCCACGGGCGAGCGGATCGTCGTTTACGGCCTGCAATCCATCCGCCCGGAGATGAAGGTGACGCCCCTCGCGTCGGCGGGCGCTCCGGCGGGAGGGGCAGGGCTCTCTCCGACGGCGGTTTCTTCGACGGTGACCTCTTCTTCAGGCTCTTCTTCAGAAAGGAAAAACTGACCCATGTTTTCGAAATTCTTCATAGAGCATCCCCGCTTTTCGATGGTGGTTTCCATCGTCATCGCGCTGGCGGGGCTCATTTCGGCGCTGAACCTGCCGATAAAACAGTATCCCGACGTGGCCCCTCCCCAGGTTCAGGTATTCGCGGACTACCCGGGCGCCGACGCCGAAACTCTGGCGAACACGGTGGCCGCCCCCCTGGAAGAGGCGATCAACGGCGTCGACGACATGATCTACATGAACTCGACGTCCAGCAACTCCGGGCACTACACCCTGGCCGTCACGTTCAAAACGGGCACGAACTCCGACATGGCCCTCGTCAAGGTGCAGAGCAGGGTGCAGCAGGCGACGTCCCAGCTCCCGTCGGAGGTTACGGCGCGGGGGATCACGACGAGGACGAGCTTTTCCAACCAGCTTGGCTTCGTCGCCTTCGTCTCCCCCAACGGCACGCGGGACTCCCTGTTTCTGCTGGACTACGCGAACGGGACCATCGCCAACGCGCTGAAGCGCGTTCCCGGCATGGGCGACGTGCAGGTATACGGAGCGAAGTACAGCATCCGCATCTGGCTCGACCCGGAGCGCCTGGCCTTCCTCGGGCTTTCCACGGACGACGTCGCCGCCGCCGTCTCGTCTCAGAACCGGCAGGCCTCCCTCGGCTTCATCGGCGCGGCCCCGGCCCCGGCCGGCAGCCCGCTGGTCTACTCTCTGACGACGCGGGGGCGTCTCGGGACCGCGAAGGAGTTCGAGGAGATCATCCTGAGGGCGACGTCGGACGGCATGGTGAAGCTGAAGGACGTGGCCCGCGTCGAGCTGGGCGCGGAGACCTACAACACGCAGGCGTCGTTCAACAACGTCCCGTCGGCCATGATGGCCCTTTCGCAGGGGGCGGATGCCAACGCGCTCGACGTCATGCGCGCCACAAAGACGACCCTGGACGAGCTGTCGAAGAACCTGCCCTCGGACACGCAGTTCGTCATTGGTTACGACGCGACGGACTACGTCCGGGCGACGATCATGGAAATCGTGGAGACCCTGCTGCTGACGTTTTTGCTGGTCGTGGGCGTCTGCTACATCTTCCTTCAGGACTGGCGCGTCACGCTGGTCCCGGTGGCGGCCATTCCCGTGTCGCTGCTCGGGACGTTCATCGGCTTTATCGCCCTGCGGTTCAGCATCAATATCCTGACGCTGTTCGGCCTCGTGCTCGTCATCGGGACGGTCGTGGACGACGCGATCATCGTCGTCGAGCGCGTGTTGTTCGTCATGGACAGGGACAAATGCGACGCCCGCACAGCGACAATCCAGGCTATGAGAGACGTAACGGGCCCTATGACGGCCACTACCCTCGTTTTTCTCGCCATCTTCGTTCCGGTGGCCTTCATGAGCGGCATCACGGGCGAGATCTACCGCCAGTTCGCCGTGACGGTTTCCGTATCGGTCTGCTTCTCGCTGATCGTCGCCCTGACGCTTTCCCCAGCGATGTGCGCCCATCTGCTCCACGACGTCAAACCCAAACGGCGCGGACCTCTGGCATGGTTCAACAAAGCGCTGGCCGTCTCCACGCGGGGGTACGTCGCGGGCGCGATGTGGATCGCGCGGAGAACCGTGGTGACGATCGGGCTTTTCCTGCTCATCGTCGGGGCGTGCTGGTGGGTTATTCGCATAACCCCCACCTCATTCATCCCCGACGAGGACCAGGGCGCGGTGATGACGGCCATTCAGCTTCCCGAGGGCGCGTCCCAGAAGCGCGTCGCCGCCGTCCTTCAGGAGTTCATCTCCCGCGTGCGCGCCATTCCGGGCGCCCAGTACGCGATGGGCATCGAGGGGTACAGCATCCTCGGCGACCTGGGCGAAAACGTGGGGAGCGCCATCTTCCCCCTGGAAGACTGGTCCAGACGGACGGCCCCGGAGAGGAGCCAGGAAAGCATCCTGAACCAGGCCCGCGTACTCTCCGCCGCCTTCCCGGAGGCGAAGATTCAGGCGTTCACGCCGCCCGCCATCATGGGCATGGGCATGGCGGGCGGCCTTGACGTGCGCCTGCAGGCCACCCTGGACCGGAACCCCGCGAGGCTGGAGAGCGCGATGAACGACCTCATCGCGAAGATCAACCAGTCGCCGGAGTTCCTTTACGCGTTCAGCACCTATACCGCCAACACGCCGCATCTGTTCCTCGACATCGACAGGGAGAAGGTGGAGACGCTCCAGATTCCGCTGGGCAGCGTGTTCGGCACGCTCCAGACCTACTTCGGGACGGCCTACATCAACGACATCAACATCGGCTCGCAGGTCAACAAGGTTATCCTGGGGGCCGACTGGGGCTACAGAAACCGGATCGACAGCATCGGCAGCATCAACGTGACCAGCGTCACGGGGGCCCAGGTGCCGATGCAGAGCTTTATGACCCTGAAAAAAACCCTCGCCCCGCGTTCCATCGCCCGCTACAACCTCTACCCGAGCGCCGCGCTCACCGTGATGATGCGCCCCGGTTTCTCGTCGGGGCAGGGCATCGAGCGCATTCTCGAGCTGGAGAAAACCCTTCCCGAGGGTTACACCTGCGCGTGGTCCGGCATGACCTATCAGGAACGGGAGTCGGGCAGTCAGGTTGGCCTGATCATCGGCATCGCGCTGCTGTTCGGCTACTTCTTCCTCGTCGCTCAGTACGAGAGCTGGACGGTGCCGATGGGCGTCATCCTGTCGCTGCCGGTGGCCCTGCTGGGCGCTCTGGCAGGGATATTCACCATGAGAATATCGCTTTCCATTTACACTCAGCTCGGCATCCTGCTGCTGGTCGGCCTCGCGGCCAAGAACGCGATCCTCATCATCGAGTTCGCCAAGGAACAGCACGACGATCACGGGCTTCCGATCATTCAGGCGGCGGCCGAGGCGGGTTTCGAGCGGTTTCGGTCGGTTCTGATGACCGCGTTCACCTGCGTGTTCGGAGTGTTCCCCATGCTCATAGCGAAGGGCGCGGGCGCGGTCAGCCGCCTCCACGTCGGAACGACGATGTTTTTCGGCATGGCTGTGGCGACCGTATTCGGAATCTTCCTGATCCCGGGCCTCTACGTCGTCCTGCAGACCAACCGGGAGCGGGTGAAGGCGTTTATCTCCCGCCTGTTCTCGACGCAAACTCCGCCCGAACCCGAGCCTGACACGGAGGTGGAGTCATGAACGCCATAAGCGCGAACGCTGTGAAGAGAAAAGGCTCGCTGTTTTTTCTCGCGCTTCTGTTTCTTTTTATAAGTCTTCTTTTAATAAATCCCGATGAGGCCTGCGCGGTTTCCCGGGACGCGGACCTCGACGCCGGGGACTGGACGGCGTTGGCGCGGAGGTATCCCAACCCCTACATCTCCGACGCCGGGGAGGCGCCGTCGTCCGACGTTCTGGCGAGCTGGTGGGAGACGTTCGGGGACGAGACCCTGACCCGCATGATTCGCCTCTCCCTGAAAAACAACCGCGACCTCCAGGTCGCGCGCGCCCGCGTCGCCGCGGCGCGCGCGACGCTCGGCATCAGCAGGGCGGTCCTGTTGCCCTGGCTGGACAACGCCGACTCGTGGGGGCGCGCTCAGACCCCCGTGGAGGCGGGCGGATCGGGAAGGCCCGGCGAGCTTTTCCGCCTCGAGATCGACGCCTCCTGGGAGATCGACGTGTTCGGAGGGCGGCGTCACGAGACCCGCGCAGCCGCGGCCACGCTGGAGGCGCAGTACGCCGCGCTTCACGGCGCGTGGGTTTCCCTTTCATCGGAGATCGCTCTGAACTACCTGTCGCTTCGCGCCCTGCAGGAGCGGCTTCGCATCGCGGAGAGCAACCTGGTCCTGCAGACGGACACTCTGGATATGGTCCGCTCCCGGTACGACACGGGGCTTTCGGATGGACTGGCGCTGAATCAGGCGCAGTACACGACGGACCAGACGCGCTCGATGATCCCCACCCTGCAGACGAGCATTGAGGAGACGCTGAACAACCTGGCGATCCTCATCGGCAGCGTCCCGGGGAGCCTGCAGGACGAACTGAGCCGGCCGCGTCCCCTGCCGGACGTGAGCGGCGCCGACCTGATGGGGATTCCCGCGAACGCGCTGCGTCAGAGGCCGGATATTCGAACGGCCGAGCGGCAGCTCGTGGCGCAGATTTCCAGAAAAAAGAGCGCTCAGACGGACCTGTGGCCGAAATTTCGACTCTCCGGCGCGATCGGTTTCGCGTCGGGAAGCGGCGGCAGCCTGTTCGACTCGGCCTCGAAACTCTGGAGCTTCGGGCCGCAGATCTCGCTGCCCCTGTTCCACGCCGGCGCGATCCGAAAGAACATTCAGGTCCAGACGGCCCGGCAGGAACAATATCTCGCGGCCTATGAACAGACGGTCCTGAGAGCCGTCGCCGAGGTGCGTAACGCCCTGACCGCGAACGTTCTGGAGTACCGCCGCAACGAGTCCCTTCGCTCCGGCGTCGTGGCGGCGCGCGCCGCGCTGGCGGTGGCGAACGACAAGTACCGGCAGGGTCTGTCGGACTTCAACAACGTCATCGGTGCTCAGCGCGCGCTGCTGGCCCTGGAGGAAGCCTGCGCCCTCAGCGAGGGACAGAAAGCCTCGAACGTTGTCCGCATCTACAAGGCCCTGGGCGGAGGCTGGGCCCCCCTGGTCGCCGAAAACGACGACCCCCCCGATAAAAAAACCCTCGAAAGCGTCGTCGCGCGGGGCAAATAATAAAAACGACAGGCCGGTTCCCTCTCGCGAGGCAAACCGGCCTGTTTGTTTTACGGTCGTTCGGTTAATACATCTGCGCGCCGCGGGCGGAGTGAAATGTTGAAGGAGACGTTGCTCCGTTCATAAATTTTCTTTGGGAAGAGATTTTTATTGACAGAAAGCGGAAACATGTTCTACAATGCCTCGTAAACGTGCAACAGCGATGTTGGCGTATTGTATCTTTTCC
>JAITPZ010000137.1 GCA_031289165.1 Synergistaceae bacterium | reverse complement strand
GGACCATGAATATTTGAAGTTAAGAATCTATGCCCTGCATGAAACTATCTTCAAAACCGCTATATGAGCATAGTAATAGCAACCATGAACGCAAATCTGCGAAGAGCCAAAAATGAGCGGAATCTGAGAAAATGAACGGAGGGATATTATGAAAAAGTTGTGGGGAATTGTGTTGCTTTTGAATTTAATTGCCGTTTTCCTTTTTTATTCTCAGCTTCCGGCTTCTGCTTCCTTCATTTCCATAGAACAAGCCAAGCTTGTTGCCGAGAATTGGATCGGAATACTTCCGGCAACCGCATGATCGTACAGGATACGAACAATGCCCCCTGTCAGTTAAATTATATCATCCGAGCTGAAAGAATAAAGTTATGCCAGCTCGCCGATTTCGGCCTCGACCGCGTCGATGACGCTACCGCGCTCGGTCAGCTCCAGGACGCGCTCGATCAGAGGGTGCAGGTATTCGTCCTTCCTGATGTAGGGAATGGCGCCCCGGACGCACTCGTGCGCCGCCAGCGTACCCCGTCCCGGCTTCATGGAAAGTCGGCTGAAGTCCAGCGCCTGAGCGGCCAGCAGCATCTCGATGGCCAGAACCTTCCGCACGTTTTCCAGAATGTTCACGGCCTTGCGCGCGGCGTATCCGCCCATGGAAACGTGGTCCTCCTGGTTGGCCGAGGTCGGGATCGAGTCGACGGACGAGGGATGGGCCAGCACCTTGTTCTCGGAGACCAGCGCGGCCGAGGTGTACTGGGGAATCATGAAGCCGCTGTTGAGGCCGCTGCCCTCGATGAGGAACGGTGGCAGGCCGGACAGGGAAGCGTCCACCATTCGGGCCTGGCGGCGCTCGGAGATGTCGGCGAACTCCGCCATCGCGATGCCGAAAAAGTCCATTGCGAGCGCCAGGGGCTGGCCGTGGAAGTTGCCGCCGCTCAGGACCTCCCGATCCTTCGGAAAGATCAGGGGGTTGTCCGTCACGGAGTTGATCTCCACCTCGATCACCGACCGAATATAGGAGAGCGCGTCCCGGCTCGCGCCGTGCACCTGGGGAACGCAGCGCAGGGAGTAGGCGTCCTGTACCCGGTCCCTTTTGTGACGTTCGACGATCTCGCTGTCCTCGATCAGGCGGCGGATGTTCGAGGCGACGTCGTTCTGCCCTCTGTACGCGCGCAGCTCGTGGGTGCGGGCGTCATAGGCCCAGGGCACGCCGTGCAGGCCCTCCATGGACATGGCGGCGACGATGTCCGCGGTTTTAGCGAGCCGAAGCGCGTCCACCAGGGCCAAAGCCCCCACCGCGTTCATGACGGTCGTGCCGTTGTTGAGCGCCAGTCCTTCCTTGGCCCCCAGGGAAAGCGGTTTCAGCCCGGCGGCCGCCAGCGCTTTCCTAACGGGAACGATTCTGCCTTTGTACTCCGCCTCGCCGTCGCCCAGAAGGGCGATCGCCAGGTGAGACAGGGGGCACAGGTCGCCGGAGGCCCCGACGGACCCCTGGCAGGGAATCAGGGGATGGATGCCCGCGTTCAAAAGATCGATCAGCCCGGAAAGCGTGGCGTGACTGATGCCGGAATGTCCACGGCTGAGGGTGTTGACGCGCAGCAGCATGATTGCGCGCGTCACGTCCACGGGATAGGGAATCCCCACGCCGCAGGCATGACTGCGCAGCAGATTTTCCTGCAGCATCCGCCGGTCTCTGGGAGAAATTTTTACGGAGGCCAGGTCGCCGAAGCCCGTGGTGATGCCATAGACGACCTCGTCGGAGGCGGCCCATTCCTCGACAAGCGCGTTCGCCTCCTTCACGGCCGTCACGGCCTCGTCGCTCAGACGCGCCCCGCATCCCTCCCGCGCCACCCTGACAATGTCCCTGAGCGTCAGAGAGAGCCCGTCCAGCACAATCATTTCTCCGCCCATATCGTTTCCCTCCAGACTGAAATTACAAAAAACCACCGGAGACGCAGAACGCGCCATATCCGCGTCAGATTTCAAAAATTTCCTGCACCTCAACCGCATTTTTATGGTACTTATTGTAAGCAAATCTATCTTAATCAGCAATAACACTGATTTATCACAAAATCACATTCCCGCGTCTCCCTGACAAAGGACCGGATAAAAATACGCGACGGGAAAGCGCGCGCCGAAGCGGCGGCTCGAAAGAGGCGACAGCGGATGATAGAATAGCCTGGAAAAGGAATCTTTCGAAGCGGCAACGGCTGAGATAAATGCCGCAATCTTCGGTAGTTTTCTGTACGTAAATCGAATATAGCGAATTCAGGTAAAAAGCCTGAAGTTAGAATAGCTAAAAACGGCTTACTGTCGAGGAAAATTTTTAGCCTCTTTATAGTAAACTTAAGTTAAACCACTTATCAGGGAGAGAATACGAATGAGGCTGACTGTCATCGGAGCGGGTTACGTCGGGCTGGTTACGGGAACGTGCCTGGCGCGGTTTGGAAACACGGTGGTCTGCGTGGACACGGACGAGAATAAAATCGAAACCCTGAAAAGGGGGGAGGTCCCGTTTTACGAGCCTGGCCTTGCGGACATGATGACGCGCAACATGACGGAGGGGCGCCTGTCGTTCACCTCGCGCATCGCCTCCGCCATCGACGGAGCGGATGCGTGTTTCATCTGCGTGGGAACGCCGTCCGCCCCGGACGGCAGCGCGGACCTGACGTACGTCGAGGGGGCCTCGCGTGATATCGGGCGCTGCATGAAGGAGCGCCTTATGGTCGTCGTCAAGTCCACCGTGCCGGTGGGTACGAACGCCAAAGTCCGGGCATGGGTGACCGAAGAGCTGGAAAAACGGGACAGCGGCCTGCTCCCGGACATGGCCTCGAATCCCGAATTTCTGCGAGAGGGCGCCGCGGTTCGGGACTTCGTCGAACCGGATCGCGTGGTCGTGGGCGCGGATTCCCCGGAGGTCGTCGAACGAATGGGGGATCTTTACTCGTTTCTCGAGGCCAGCAAAGTCCTTTTCATGGATATCGCGTCTGCCGAGATGGCGAAGTACGCGGCCAACGCCATGCTGGCGACGCGCATTTCCTTCATGAACGAGATGGCGAACATCTGCGAGCGCGTCGGGGCCGACGTCGAGGCCGTCCGCCAGGCTATGGCGTTCGACACGCGCATCGGCGGCAAATTTTTGTACGCGGGCTGCGGCTACGGCGGATCCTGCTTCCCGAAGGACGTCCGGGCGATCCGCGACTTCGCCGCCTCGTCGGGCTACGTCGCGCAAATTCTCTCCGCCGTCGACGAGGTCAATTTGCGGCAGAAGGAAATTCTCCGCGAAAAGCTCGCCGTTCACTTCGCCGCCTCCGGCGGGCTCTCCGGCCGCATCATCGCCGTGTGGGGGCTGGCGTTCAAGCCCAAGACCTCCGACACACGCGAGGCGCCGGCCCAGACCCTGATCCGCGGACTTCTCGAGGCGGGGGCTCGCGTCCAGGCCCACGATCCGCGCGCGGTCGAGGAAACGCGGGCGCACCTGGGCGATCAGCAGGGACTGCTCTACGCGCATGACCCCTACGACGCCGTGAACGGCGCGGACGCGCTCGCCGTGGCGACGGACTGGGACATCTACAAACAGCCGGACTTCGAGCGCATCCGGCGCCTTCTGAGGGAGCCCGTCATCGTGGACGGACGCAATCTGTACTCCCTGTCCGACATGAGACGCCGGGGGTTCGATTACTACTCCGTCGGCCGGCCGGCCGTTCGAAGGGGCTGAAATGCCCGCTCCTCTGGAATTTCTGCGCTCCGGGCGCATGGCGGAGGTGAACGTCGCGATACTGGGCGACATCGTCCTCGACCGCTACCTTCACGGGGCCACTTCGCGCGTCTCGCGCGAGGCGCCGATCCCCGTCGTCGTCTGCGGCGGAGAGACGGACAACCTCGGGGGCGCGGGCAACGTCGCCGCGAACCTGAGGGGTCTGGGATGCCGCAGCTTTCTGATGGGCGTGGCCGGAGAGGACGAGAGCGCCCTGCGCCTGCGCCGTCACCTGGACGAAAAGGGCGTCGGGGCGAAGCTCTTTGAGAGCCCCTTCCCCACCCTGACCAAAACCCGTCTGATATGCGGCGGACAGCAGGTGGCCCGCTTCGACCACGAGACGACGGAGCCCCTGGACGACCGCGCGGTCTCGGAGGCCGTACATTTACTGAAGGGAATGCTCGGCGACGTGGGAGCGGTGATCCTGTCCGACTACGGGCTGGGGTTCTGCACGACGTCTCTCTGCAGGGCGGTGATCGACGTGGTGCGGGAGCGCGGCGTTCCCGCTTTCGTCGATCCCCGGGGCAGCGACTGGGACAGGTACCGAGGGGCGACGATCGCCACGCCCAACCTGGGCGAACTCGCTGCCGTGTGGGGCGCGCCGGTCCCTAACGAGGACGACGCGATCGCGCGAATCGGCGAGAGCGTGCGGAAGGCGTCTCATCTGGAGTGGCTGCTCGTCACGCGCTCGGAACGGGGAATGACCCTGATCGGCGAGGGAGGCGCGACGCACGTGGACGCGCGACCCATCGAGGTATTCGACGTCAGCGGTGCGGGCGACACCGTGATCGCGTCCCTGGCCGCCTGTATCGCGGGGGGCTTTTCCATGGACGAGGCAACGCGCTTTGCCAACGACGCGGCTCAGATCGTGGTGACGCGTGCGGGAACCTGGCCCATAAGCGCCGCCGAGATGCTGGAGGAGTGCGACAGGGCCCTCCCCGGCCCCGCGCGCGTGGCGTCCCGGGAAGCGGCCGTCTGCGCCTGCCGGGGGTGGAAGGACGAGGGGCGTCGCGTCGTCTTTACCAACGGCTGCTTCGACGTCCTGCACGCCGGGCACGTCGACAGCCTGGAGCGGGCGAGGAACCTCGGCGACCGCCTGATCGTCGGGCTGAACAGCGACCGATCCGTGCGGGCGCTGAAGGGCGAGGGACGCCCCGTCAATGGTGGAGACGACCGCGCCCGTCTTCTGGCCGCCCTGCGAGTCGTGGACCTGGTCGTTGTCTTCGATGAGGATACGCCCTCGGAACTTCTGTCCGAACTGCGCCCCCACGTCCTGGCCAAGGGAGGGGACTACCGCGCCGAGGACCTTCCCGGACGCGAATTCGTCGGGGAAGTCGTCATCCTTCCCCTCCTGGACGGACTCTCGACGACGGAAATCCTCCGTCGGGGACAGGGGAGATAAAAGGCGCTTTCAACTGACCGTTAAATCATGATTTCCCGCGTAAAAATTCCCCATTGCCGGGACCTCTTTCCCTGTTATGCTTCGCGCATCAACAGGGAAGGGCAGGTGTGACGACAGGTGATCAGGCATATCGACGCTATGACGACCGCTCTGAGAGAGAATTTGCACTGGAGCCGACTCGTATCCAGCTTTACGGACGCGGAACTCAGGGAGATTTCGCAGTATCTCTTCGACGCCCCCGACTTCAAAGTACAGGAAAATCCCGATATACGCTCAATTCTGCACGATGCCCATTTGAAATCAGAGTCCTGAAGTTTGAGCAGAGAAGAGTTTTTCTGCGAAGGATATATCTTTCTGTAATCGTTTTCGTATGATAGAATTCTCGAAACAGACGGACTTTTCTGCGAACAAAAATTGTTGAGTGCGACCTGTAACAGGCAGGAAGTAAAACAGCAGGGGGCTTCAAATAAATGAGAAAAACGAAATCCCTGGGGAGGGTATTTACGACGGAGGCGCCGGAGTGTTGCCGTCCGTCGGCGGTCGGTTCTCGACCACCGTCTTTTGAGGAGACGGGTATCATGGAGGAAAAATGCGAGCCGAAGAAATGCTCCCGCTGACAAATACAATCTGGATCCTGTCCGAAAATATCTCCTGCACGATGGAGAGAATGCGTAATCTGACCAAAGAAATGGAGAACGTCACGCGGCAGATAGGTCACACCACCGACGAGATGACGGTTATAATGGAAGAAATGCGGACAATGGAAAACTATATTCATGAATGAATACCCTCCAGGGTCGCGGATGCCTTTTTAATTTGCTTAATCCGCGCTTTTTTGAAGATATCGTCAATTTTAGGATGACAGACCCGTCTCGCTGATATAAACTGACATATACGATAAAGAGCCTGAAAAGGAGGAGGGTGATGGATGTGAAAACGTACCTGCGCGTCCTCGAAGCCGTCGAGGCCGCGGGCATCCGGGCATGGTTGGTGGGAGATCCGGTGCGGGAGGTCATCATGGGAATGGAGCCCATAGACCTGGGTATCGTGGTGGAACCCTGCAGTCTGGATGCTCTGGCGGCTTCTCTGGGCGGTGGGACGGTCGAGGGAGACGAGGCCTTCCGGATCCTGCACCTGTCGCTTTTCGGCTCGAAGGCAAGCATCGCCTGCATGCGCGCCAGCTCCATCGAAGAGGACCTCGCCCTGAGGGATTTCAGCATGAACGCTATCGCCATACGCAGCGACGACGTTTTTGTGGATCCTTGGTGCGGTCGGCACGACATCCGCAACGGTCTGATCCGTCTGACGGGCGACGACATCGATCTCGTGCGGAGCGACCCCATACGCATCGTGCGCATGCTTCGCTTCTCGGCGGAACTGAATATGAATATTTTCTGGAAAACCGGAGCGGACGTGCAAAAATTCATCAGGGATACGCCTGAGCGAATTCAAAATATGCCCGCCGAGCGGTGGGGGCGCGAAATTCTGAACGGGATACGACGATGTCCCTACGATTTTATCTACCTGTGCGACCGGTATCGCATCCTTCCGTTTTTTATCGATGACGTCGAGCACCTGAAAGAAGTGCCCGCGGAGGACGAAAAGCGGAACCTTTTCCAGCAGACCATGGACATGCTTCGAACCATGCAGTGCTTCCTGACCGGACGCAAGCGCAGGCCGACCGACGTAGCGCTTTCTCTGGCGACGCTTTTTCATCAGGCGGGTCCGGAACCCGGCCGCGTCGACGCGGCGGCGGACATCGCGGTGCGCTATCTGAAAGCGTGGAACATAAGTTCCGATATCGTCAACATGGTAAACGTCATCATTCGCAAATACGATCGAATCTACGAACCCGTGACGGAGGAACGGTTCTGCCGGACGGCTCTGAAATACGGATTCGAAGCCGTGCAGATGGTTGTGGATTTCGCGATCTGCAAGGCGCAGTCGGACAAAATCGACATGGAGGTGCCCGTCGCCAACAAATGGAAGCTGGGCGAGGTGCTGCGGCGCTTCGACGACACCCGGCGCCGTACGGAGGGCGACACTCGTTACCTCACGGGAGACGAGGTGTTGAAGATCCTCGAGATTCAGCCAGGCAGAGTGGTCGGCGAGATCCTGAACGAACTGGACATGGCGGTGGGAACGGGAATCGTCAGCAGCAGAAAAGAAGCGACGGATTGGGTGGTGCGGCGTGGCGCCGGAAAGCCATGACCTCACGGTGACGACGGATACCATCGCCGCCATCGCTACGGCGTGGGGAGAGGCCGGGATCGCCGTCGTGCGGCTTTCGGGACCCTCCGCCGTGGAGCTGGGACAGAACGTTGTGCGTTTCGGGGCGGGGTGGACTTTTCCCCCGCCCCGTGTCATGCGCTTGGGCGCCCTGACGGACGAGGCGGGGCTCGCCATCGACCAGGTGCTGGTGGTGCATTTCGCCGCGCCCAAAAGCTATACCGGCGAGGACGTCGTCGAAATTCACACGCACGGCGGGACGCTCGTCGCTCAGATCTGTCTCGAGGGGCTGATCCGCAGGGGCGCCCGCATGGCGGAGCCGGGGGAGTTCACAAAACGCGCGTTTCTGAACGGGCGCATCGACCTCTCGCAGGCGGAAGGCGTTCTCGGGATCATCCGGTCCCGAAGCTCGGAGGCGCTGAGGGCGGCGGCCCGCACCCTGTCGGGAGAGCTTTCCGCTTTTGCGTCCGACGTTCGCGAGGAGCTCCTGACCCTGCAGAGCTCCCTCGAGGTGGGGCTCGATTTTCCGGAGGAGGGCACTCCGTACGTGAGCGACGAGGAACTTCCGGGCGCCATATCGACGCTGAGGCTGAGTCTCGAGGATCTGCTGGACCGCTGTTCCGCGGGATTGCTCCTGAGAGAGGGCATTCGCGTCGCGCTGACGGGACGGCCCAACGTGGGAAAATCCTCCCTCCTGAACGCCCTGCTGAAGCAGGCCCGCGCCATCGTGACGGCGCTCCCCGGCACGACGCGCGACGTCATCGAGGAGGCCATCACATGGCAGGGCGTGCCCATCCGCCTTGCCGATACAGCGGGGCTCCGCGCGCCCTCCGACGAAATCGAGGCCAGCGGAATAGCGCGAACGAACGAGGAGCTGCGCAGAGCGGACGTTCGTCTCTGGATCCTGGACGGCTCGAGCCCCCTGGAGGACGAGGATCGAGAGTACATCGGGCGGCTCGGGGAAAGGCATATCGTCGTGCTGAACAAGGCGGACCTGCCGCACGCGATCACGGAGGACGACATTCGCGCGGTATCGCCGGCAAGTCCGGTTTTATCCCTGTCCGCCAAAACAGGAGAGGGGCTCGATCCCCTGAAGGAGCGCATCCTTTCTCTGGCGTCGGACAGCGGGGCACTGGACGCGGGACTGAACGTCACGGCCCGCCAACTCTCGGAGATCCGCGACGCGCTTCTGGCCGTCACGGAGGCCGAGACCGCGGCGATCGAAAGAACCGGTCAGGACGTCGTCGCCACCCTGCTCGCGACAGCCCGAGAGTGCCTTGAGCGCCTTCTGGGGCTCAGTTGCGACGACGCTCTTCTGGACACCGTATTCAGCCGCTTCTGCGTCGGAAAATAACACCTGGTATTTTCAGGGTACGAGAACCTGTGAACTTCCTGCGAAGTTTAAGAGGTTTAAAGCGTACAGTCCATGTGTTTCATGTGGTACGCATCATCCCAGAAATAATACTCGAAGTTCGACGCGACCATAAAAGATTTTTTCATACATAGGAGTTCCTGCTCCGCAGCTTCGTCGGCGACCGCGTTCAGCAGATCGATAAAGCGATCCACTCCATCGGAGAAGTCGTTATCGGAGTACGTTTTGATCCATTTGGCGTAGGGGTTCGGAGATGTCGCATTTCTGGCGACGTGGTTGCCCACCTCGCGATAGATCCAGAAACAGGGCAGAAGCGCGGCGAGGGCTTCCCCCAGCGATCCCAGCGAGACCGTCGCCAGGAGAAACGAAGTGTATCCTGTGCAGGCCGGGTTTTCCTCCATGTCGCAGCGTACCCCGAACTCCGCAAAGTAGTGCTCGTGCAGGGACCGTTCGGCCACAAGCGCGTTTTGCGATGCCGTCAAAAGGGCCTCAATCCTTTTTTCCTGGAGGGCTCTGCTGCCCGCGAAAGCCAGCGCGCGAGCAAAGTGGATGAGATAAAGGCTGTCCTGTTGCATATAAAAACAAAACCGTTCCCTGCTGAGGGTTCCGTTGGCCAGCTCTCTGTTGAACGGGTGTTCCAGGATACGCGCCAGAATCGGCTGAACTGCCTGGAAAACCTGAACGGAAAAAGCCTGTTTCGATGTTTTATCCAATAAAATATCGCACATAACATCACTCTCCCATTTTTCGATGGCCTTATTTTCGGGGTTTTATGCGAAATTGTCCAGAGTGGTGGATTAAAGCGGAAGTCCACCAAAAAGAGAGGGGGAATATACGATACAACATGTGAACACGACTGACTTCAGTTCACCTTTCCCCTCATTCTCAGTGTGCTGCAAGCTATAAAACCTGGTCCTTATAAGCTTTCATCCACACGCTTTTTCTTTTTAACTCAAACTTCGCAGATAAAAGAGAGGCTCTCGCAGCTTGAAAATACGTAAACGTTCAAGCCCTCAGCTCTGGACAAAGGGAAAAATAATGTTAAAGTAAGTCTATGAAAGACAACATGTTGTTGA
>JAITPZ010000099.1 GCA_031289165.1 Synergistaceae bacterium | reverse complement strand
GATCAGTCCGGAAATACCCCTTCACATCTCGCGTTATTTTCCCGCGTACACCTCCTCCGCGCCGCCGACCGACGTCGCGCTGATGAAGGACTTCGCGACCCTCGCCCGGCAGAAACTGAGGCACGTTCACCTGGGCAACGTGCGGTGAGGGAAGGCGGGAGTTTCAGGTATAGTGGTGTTTAACCTGAGTTTACTGTAAGAGGCTAAAAGTTTTCCCTGACAGTGAGCCGCTTTCAGCTATTCTGACTTTGGGCTTTTCACCTGAATTCACTGTATTGGGGAGGTCAGGGTCCGTCTGTTCTGCCCGGTGCGCCCGTCAGAAAACTCAGCACCTCGACGTTCAGCTCGTTCAGGAAGCTCGCGCGGTCGAAGCCGGGGGGATCCTGCGAGGGGAGGAATGCGGCGTTCGACATGAACGGGGGGAAGGGGCTGAGGAAGGAGAAGTGACCGGCGTTCTCGACGATGCGGTATTGGACCTTGTCCCGGTCGGAAACGCCGTTCAGGACGACTTCGGCGTGAAACTCCGGAGGCGTCAGACTGTCCCTGTCCCCGAAGAGCATGAGAACGGGGGCGTCGACTCCGGCCAGAGCGCCCGTTTCCCTGAACCAGACGGTGGCGGGGGCAAGAAGGACCAGAGGGCCGATTCGCGGATCGCGGGTTTCCGGAATCCGGTGAGCGCGTCCGCCGGGGGCCTCGTGGGGCAGCGCCGTCGGAATCCCGCCGGCGGCCGCGAGCGCCGTGTATCCGCCCATGGAGTGGCCGATGATCGGCACGGGGCCGGGGCATAGCGCGTCCCGAAACGTTTCGTTCTCGAAAAACCAGTCCAGAGCGGTGTGAATATGTCTCGGCCTGCCGATAAGGTTCTCGATCGTTCCGTTCAGAGTGTTGTCCTTCAGGTTATTGCCGGGATGCTCGGGCATGCCGACGACGAACCCGTTATGCGCCAGATGGAGGGCGAGCGTGCGGTAGAGGACGGGCTCTCCGCCGCTGCCATGCGACAGGAGCACCAGCGGGCGCCGCGTCGAGGCGTCGAGAGGCGCGTCCTGCACGGCGTCGAGAAAGTATGGACCGATCATCGTCTTTCTGCCGGCGGTCGGGGTCGGGTACAGGATGGTCATTGGAAATCCCGCGCCCCTGTCGATAAGCTCGACGACGCCGCAGCCGACGAACGCGTCCGCGTTTTTCGCCCTGACCGCGTTTCCCATAATCAAATTAACCCCACACGAACGGATCGTCGTCCGGATGCCGGTTCCAGAGATACTCGATGCGCCTGGCGATTCTTTCGGCCTCCTGTACCCCCAGATCCTCCGCGATGAACGCCAGGGTCATGTCCATACCCGCGGATACCCCCGAGGAGGAAAAGAGGGAGCCGTCCCTCACCCATCGCCCTCTCCGTATCCAGTTCACTCCGGGGTTGACGGAAACGACCCAGTCGAAGGAAATTTTGTTTGTGGTGGCGTTTTTCCCGTCCATCAGCCCCGTCCTGGCCAGAAGAGAGGCGCCCGTGCAGACGGCCAGAACGAATTGCGCCTCCAGAGCGGCCCGCCTGATCTGTTCGATGAAATCGGCGTCATCGACGAGGGTTCGCGTCCCCTTTCCTCCGGGAATCAGCAGCAGTCCCGGCGACATCTCCGTGATGGGGCGGGTGTTCACCTCAAGCCGCTGGACGCTCGTGACGAGACCGCCGCGCATGGAGTAGTAGCCCAGACGGTAGCGTCCCGGAGCCTTGCCCGCGATCTCCGCCGGCCCGCAGGCGTCCAGGGTCTCGAAGCCCTCAAAAAGAAGGATATTGAAGGGCAGAACATCAGAATGCAATTTTTCAGTTTCAGTACAACGCTCATCAGAATTCGTCATTTCGCAGCCTCCGGATTCCGCGTCCCGCGATCGGGATAAGAGACAGAACCTGTGGAAATTATACTCAACTCTGCGGTGCAGTAACAGGTGTTATTTCTGATAAACTGGAACAGTGACAGTGAATATGATGAAAACGGCGATAATGGAATAAAACGAAACGGGACGTTTTTTCGTTTCGCGCCCGGCGTCTACGTGATTCCCGAGAAGTAGGCGATGTAGGGGGTCAGGTTGGCGCACCAGGCCTCGAATATTTTGGCCGAGGTCAGCTGGGCCACCGTGAAGTAGTCGTCCGCCGCTCCTCCGAAAGCGTCGTTCTTCAGGGCCTCCTCGTAGATCGCCCTCGGGAACTCATAGATCAGCTCCTGCTTTTCCTGCGATTTCTGGGGGGGCGACGCGTAAAAAAGTCCCCCTCCGCCCCCGCGCGAGGTTTGAATTTTGGGCCTGCAGCCCAGCGCCATCATTCCGTCGTCCCGGTCGAAGAAGGTGACGGTGGTGTCCGCATTGCCCAGCAGGCCGGCGGGAAAGTTGACGCGGCGTTTGCGCGCGTAGTCGTCGGCCAACAGGTCCCTGTCGCTGTCCAACGAGGCCCGCACCGTCATTTTGTCCAGAACCCCGATGTGGCGCACGTACCCGACGAACTTGCGTCCCAGCCCCTTCACGCGGGGATCGCTGATTCTGAAATCCAGGGGGTTGTCGAGCTGCGCCGCGCGCCAGATCTCGTCGCTGAACTCCGAGCCGTCCTCCTCGCAGAAGGAAAAGCCCAGAAGCATCGCCGCGGCCATGATGCGCACCGGTCGATACCACCTCGGCAGGCTCGCGCCGTTGAGGCTGCGGACCACGCCGGTCCGCAACAGGTCCTCGACGCCGTACCGTTTATCGGCGAAGGGGATCCCCGCGACAGTCGGCTCCGAAGCGGAATCCGGAGGGAGGTTCGAAGGGCCCTCCGCGGGCGCGGAAAATACCCTCCGTTCCCTTTCGGTCAGGGGAAAAAAGGGACGGAAAAAACCCTCCCCTCTCGTCTCGCCCGTCATGTCCGCGATCCAGATGCGGGAGCGTTTTTCCTCCGACAGCATGGAAAATTCGCCCCTGTCGAGAACGACCGCGGGGGTATGCAGCACCCTCTCCAGTATAAGAGAAAACCTCCAGAGGGTGGGCCTGAAGGGCGTGTAGACGGCGTACTCCGAGAGGATACGCTGCAGGTGCGGCAGGAGGTCGGAGAGCAGGTAATCGACAGTCGCTCCACGCTTTCCCGCCTTGAGGGACAGCCTGCGACAGGGGTCCTCGAGCCATTTGAGCGGCATCAGCTTCCGCTTGTTCTGATTTTTATTGAACACGGCCAGGCGCGGCGACAACCCCTTCGTCCAGATCTGCAGAGTCAGATGGTCATCGACATCGTACGAACTGACGATCTCTCCTTTATCGTCCAGAACAACTCTCTCCTTCCCCGCGCGTGAACGCCGTCATTTCCACACCAGACTGAAATCAGGGGCCTCGGGCCGGAACAGCCAAAAGCCGGTGATATTCCGAATATCAGGAGCGTCGCTCGCTCCCTGTCGAGTGAAACCTGGCATCGTCTCTCGCCTGTTCTATTTCGCGTTTGTTTATTCTCTCACCTGTTCCTTCAGGAAGTTTAACACAGAGTGGCTGTCCTGATGCGATCTGCGAAAGAGAAAGAAGGGCAGGGACGTGCGGGTCTCCTCGCTGCCTGTGAAGTGGAAGGGAGGTGTTCAGGCGCTGGGGTCGCCGGGCTCTCACCTTCCGAAGCGTTTCGCGAAGAACGCCCGCAGGCGGGCCAGGGATTCGGCGGCGTCGTCGGGAAGATCGGGGGCTTTGGCCTCGCAGCGGCGCTGAAGCTCCCGGACGTCCTCCTCCCTCACGGCGACGAGGGGGGCTCGCGGCCTCTCGTTCGCGGCGGCGCGCTTCAGGGGAACGCGTCCCACGATGACCTTCACCTTTCGGATTTCGAGCTTCCACCCCTCCATCAGGGCGCGCGCGATGTTGCCGCCCGTCATCGCCAGCCGGTCCGCCACGAGGGGCGTCTCGGCGACCACCAGCAGCTCCCCGTTCACGAGGTCCACCGGCGCGGACCGCCTCCCGAGGTCGCCGACGACGCGCCCCCACTCGGCGGCGACCCGGTCCAGCTTCGCGCGGTCGGCGTACTGCGGCATCACCCGCGGCAGCAGCGCCTCCACCGCCACAAGCCGATCGTGCCGCCTCATCCCCCGACCTCTTCTCCCCCTCGCCCTCCGGAAGGAGGGGTCGGGGTCCGGGGGTTCCCGGACGGCGTCGATCCGGATCGATGGACTTTCAGAGCCACCGTCAGGAGCTGGACGTCCGACGGGGTGACGCCCGATATGCGCAGAGCCTGTCCCAACGAGCGGGGATGAAAGCGGGAGAGCTTCTGGCGGCTCTCCGCGAGCAGCCCCTTCACCCCGTCGTAGTCGAACCCGGCGGGGATCAGCACGTTGTCCAGAGAGTCCATGCGGGCGGCCATGCGCTCCTGCTTCTCGATGTAACCGGCGTAGTGCAGCTCCGTCTCAATGTGAAAAATATCGTCGTCGTCCAACTCGTTCAGCTCGCCGGATTGAGCCGTTTCGGGGGTCAGAGACCCCTGGGTCAAAGACTCCAGCAGACGCCAGGTCACGTTCTTTCGCCGCAGCATCGACGCCAGCGTCAGGGGCTCGCTCATGGGCTCGGCCCCCGCCTCGATCAGCAGCCGGTTGACCTCCTCCGACGGAACGAGCCGCGTCTTTCCGAGCCTCGTGAACTCCGCGTCCACCCGTTCCCACCGGCGCGCCAGTGCCTCCCGGCGCGCGCCGCCGATCAGGCCGACGCGCTGCCCGACGGGGCACAGACGCCGGTCCGCGTTGTCGTACCTCAGCAGAAGGCGGTGTTCACAGCGGCTCGTGAACATGCGGTAGGGCTCGGTGGTGCTCTTCGTCGTCAGATCGTCCACCAGAACGCCCAGGTAGCCGTCGGAGCGACTCAGAACCACCGGCTCGCCGCCCTGAACGTGAAGCGCGGCGTTGATGCCCGCGAGCAGCCCCTGAGCGGCGGCCTCCTCGTAGCCCGATGTCCCGTTGACCTGCCCGGCGCAGAAGAACCCCCCGATCTCCCGGTTTTCGAGGGAGGCTGAAAGCTGCTCGGGCGGCAGGTACACGTACTCGATCGCGTAGCCCGGCCTGATGATTTTCGCGTTTTTGCAGCCCGGAAGCGACCGCACCAGCGCCACCTGCACGTCGTAAGGCAGCCCGGTGGAGAAGTTCTGGACGTAGACCTCCTTCGAGCGGTTCGAGATCGGCTCGAACACGAGCGGATGGACGTCGCGGTTCGGGAACCGCAAAAACTTGTCCTCGAGCGACGGGCAGTATCGCGGACCCGACGTTCCGATCACGCCGGTGACGAGCGCCGACCGATGGATGTTCGCCGCCAGGATCGCGTGGGTCTCGGGCGTCGTGTGCGAGAAGTAACAGGCGTACCCCGTCCCCGCGGAGCCGCCGCCGTAGACCTTCTTTTCGCCCCAGAGGTCGAAGCAGAGCGGAACGTCCTCCG
Source organism: Synergistaceae bacterium (assembly GCA_031289165.1). GTDB lineage: Bacteria > Synergistota > Synergistia > Synergistales > Aminobacteriaceae > JAISSA01. The sequence goes on along the minus strand of JAITPZ010000099.1, from coordinate 901 downwards.
AGCGCTGCGTCCGCGTCTGTGAGAGGTCGATCGTGTCGATGTTCAGACGCGGCGTGGTGTCGGTCCGCATCCGTCCCGTCCGGACGCCGAGGCTCGAGAGCGACCCGAACAGCTCCCGCGCCGGAGGCTGTCCCATCGGGCCCGACGGAAACGAGAGTTCCCCCACATAGGCCCGCCCGTCCAGGTACGTCCCCGAGCAGAGCACGACCGCACAGGCCCCATAGGTCGACCCGTGCCGCGTTTTCACTCCCTCGACGTGGCCGCCCCGAACCAACAGCTCCGTCGCCTCGTCCTGGTGAACGTCCAGATTCGCCTCTTCGTGCAGCGCGGCGGTGTAGTGCGCGGCGTAGAGCTTCGGGTCGCACTGGGCCCGGAGCGCACGGACGGCGACGCCCTTCGATGTGTTGAGCCAGCGGATCAGCATGATCGACGCGTCCGCCGCGCGGGCCTGCTCCCCGCCGAGCGCGCTGACCTCCCGCACCAGGTGCCCCTTGGCCGGCCCCCCGACAGAGGGGTTGCAGGGCATCAGCGCCGTGTTGTCCACACTGAGGTTCAGCATCAGCGTGCGGCGCCCGATCCGGGAAGCGGCCAGCGCCGCCTCGCATCCCGCGTGCCCGCCGCCGATGACGATGACGTCGTACGTGTCGTGATACATCGATACATCTCCAATCGTTTTCAAAACCCTGCTTCCAAAAGTGAGCTCATTCATTTTACAGGATCAGACCCCTTTATATACGATATCCGGCCCCGGGGCTCTCTGAATATCTTGCGTATCTTGCGTGTTCGCGTGTTTCTGCGTATACTGCGTTGCATTGACTAAATAAAAATTCACCCTATAATTTCCTTTTCGCGACCGAAGGGCACGAGGGAATACCCTGTTCCGACGGAATTTCAGGCAAAT
>JAITPZ010000075.1 GCA_031289165.1 Synergistaceae bacterium | reverse complement strand
CTCTTCCGATCTCGATATCCGCTGAAACAGCCCTCCTCATATTCGACGGGAATGAGGGACTCGGCTTTTTCACCCTCGTTCTCCGCCATGCCGAGATGTTCATTGATGCAGTCCACGATGTTCGACGGGAAAAGCGGCTTTGGCACGAACCCGTCGACGCCGGCGGCCTTCGCGTCGGCCTCGATTTCGGTCCACTCGGTGGCCGAGATCATGACGACGACGATTTTGTCGCCGTAACGCTCCTTGATGATGCGGGTCAGCTCCAGTCCATTCATGACGGGCATACGCCAGTCGACAAACACGAGGGAATAGTAGTTTTCTCCGTTTCCTTCGATCATGCGACAGGCCTCTGCACCGCTCGAGGCGACGTCACAGCTGATGTTTATGATGTCGGCGAGCGACGCGAAGTACTCGAGCACCTCCTGCGAATCGTCCACCGCCAGAACGCGCGTATTCCCCCGCGTAAGGGAGGGGGCGGTCACGCGGCGGCGCTCGCCAAGGCTCCGCATCGCGATGACGTAAAAAATGAAGCTGGAGCCCTTTCCCTCCTCGCTTTCAACCCATACCTCGCCGCCCAGAAGCTCGACGATGCGTTTGGATATGGCGAGTCCCAGTCCCGTGCCGCCGAACTTGCGGGAAATGCTTCCGTCCGCCTGCTCGAAGGAGTTGAACAGCTTCGCCTGATTTTCCGGAGAGATGCCGATGCCCGTATCGGTGACGTTGAACTCCAGCCGGCACAGCTCGTCCGATTCGTTGACGCACCTGGCGGACAGCGTTATCGATCCGTTTTCGGGGGTGAACTTGACCGCGTTCGAGAGCAGATTGGTGAGCACCTGAGCCAGGCGCTGATCGTCGGAGATGATGAACGCGGGCAGGTCGAGGGCGAGTTTGACGCTGAAATCGATTTTCTTTTCGTCCATGCGGAAGCCGATGACGTTCGTCACTCTCTGGAGCATCTTTTCGAGCCTGAACTCGGCCAGCGAGACCTCGAATTTGCCCGCCTCGATCTTGGACATGTCGAGAATATCGTTGATGACGCCCAGAAGGTGTTTCGACGCCTCGTCGATCTTGCTGAGGCAGTAGTCCTTGCGTTCGATGTCCGACGAAGACCTGCCGATGCTCGTCATTCCGATGATGGCGTTCATCGGAGTGCGCATTTCGTGGGACATGCGCGAGAGGAACTCGCTCTTCGCGGAGTTTGAGTTCTCCGCCTGGTTTTTGGCCTCGACGAGCTGCTCCTGAAGCTGTATCCGCTCGGTGATGTCGAGTCCGATAAGTCCGAGCCCCTTTCCCTCCACGGGGAACATGGAGAAATTCAGCATCCGAACGTCTCCATTCCTGCAGTGCAGTGGCGCGATGAATTCACGTTGGAGTTCTTCGCCCGGGGTGTCCGTATCCGAAAGGTTTTTGCCCGCGTCAACCCTTGCCTTCAGCTGTGCTAGAGTTTCGCCGTCAAAAAAGAGTTTGATGCCGCTTTTCAGGACTTTCTCGCTCCCATAGCCGGAAATTCGCAGCGCTCCCTCGTTGGCGTACTCGATCCTGCCGTCCGCGTCGAGGTAACAGATAAACTGAGGCGAATTTTCGACGATCGAGGACAGGTGAACGAGCTTCCGTTCGGTGAGGCTTCGCGCCACCGCGCCCCTGATGACGCTGTCGATGAGGTTGACGAGCTGAATGTCGCTTTCGCTCCACGCGCGCGTCTTTCCGCACTCCTCGATGCTGAGTATTCCCCATATCCTGCCCGAGACGTAGAGGGGCGCCCAGATGAAGGACTTTATATCGACCTTCTGCAGGGCGGAATACCTCTCGTCGGTCGCGACGTCGTCGCAACAGATACAGGGAACGTTCTCTGTCGGGGAGGCGTACTCCGGAAAACTGCCGGCGATCAGGTCGCCGATATCGGAGTTGGTCGGGGCGGGGCGGATGTCCTCCGTGTCGAACCAGGCGAACGCGGGTCGGGTGACGCCCTCATTGCGATTCGGAACCCCGATGACCATGCGCGTCACCCCGAGAAACTCCCCCGTCGTGCGCAGGGCGTTGTTGATGAGCACGGTCATGTCCTCGGTGGAAATAAAACTCAGTGACAGCGCCGACATCAGCTTTTGCTGTTCGAGCTGTCTTTTGAGCGTCTCTTCGGTCAGGTGGGCGTTATGTGAAGTCAACGACGTCATCCTAGAGATAATGCTTCACGTTGTCCTTTCTTTTTGGTCTCTTCGACAGTATACACTATAGGCCGCGTCTGCAAAGCCCTGGCCGAATACTTCCTGAATATTCCGTACATTCTTTCAATCTTTTGCGCTTCTTATCAATTCTACTTTAACATGATACACTTATCAAAAGGAAATGGAGTGGAGGGGGTTCGTCGTGGGTTTTTCGGACGACGGAACGAAGGAGACAGCGGACGCATGATGAAGCGAATACTTGTCGTAGATGACAGCCTGACGACCCTGAAGCAGATTGGTGCGCAGCTCGCCAATAGTTACGACGTTCTGCTGGCCGGCTCGGGTGCGCTTGCGCTGCAGATCGGCGCGCAGGAAAAACCGGACCTGGTGCTGCTTGATGTCGAAATGCCGGTTATGGACGGGTTCGAGACGATTGCCGAGCTGAAGCGAAACCCCTTTCTCGGGCACGTTCCGGTTATCTTTCTGACGGGACACAACGATACCGCAACCGAGATCAGGGCCCTCGAATCGGGGGCGATGGATTTCATCACAAAGCCGCTCAATCGGGATATTCTGCTGCACCGAATCGAACTCCACCTCAGGTATTCCACCTACCAGAATCATCTGGAAAGTATCATCAGGGACCTGGAGGACAGCATTGTCGTCTCCTTTGCGGAGCTGATCGGCTATAAGGACGAAATGACGGGCGGGCACATGCTGCGCACCAGTAAGTATGTGGAGCTTCTGGGTCGCAGGCTGCTGGAGATGGGGTGGTTCGGGAGCGACTTCAGCGAGTCGGATCTGAATATGATGGTGCGCGCCGCTCCCTTTCACGACATTGGAAAGATAGGGATCAGCGATGTTTTTCTGCTGAAACCGGGGCCCCTGAGTGCGGAGGAGTACGAGGAGGTAAAGAAACACACCACGATCGGCGCCCGCGTTCTGAAAGCGATACACGACCGTACGCCTGCCCAAACTTACCTCGAATACGCGCAGTTGTTCGCGGAGGGACATCACGAACGATATGACGGAACGGGTTACCCCCACGGGCTCGGGGGTGAGGAAATTCCCCTGTGCTGCAGGCTGATGTCGGTGGTGAACGTCTACGACGCCTGCGTGACTCCCCGTATCTACCGCCCCGCGCTGACCCACGAGGAGGCGCGACGGGCCGTCCTCGCGGGGAGGGGAACGGAGTTCGATCCCTTTATCGTAGACGTGTTCGACTCGATATACGAAAAATTCGCGAAGCTGACTGTTGTGAAGATGCAGCCCCTGCTGCAAAAGCTCGAAAGGAACTTCGTGTCGTGAAGCGAATACTGGTGGTGGACGACAACGTGGCAAGCCTCAGGCAGATCGGCGCGCAGCTCTCGGCGAGCTACGATCTGTTGCTGGCCCAAAGCGGCGCCCTTGCCCTGCAGATTTGCATACAGGAAAAGCCCGATCTCATTTTGCTGGACGTGGAGATGCCGAAAATGGATGGCTTCGAAACGCTGTCGTGCATCAGGCAGAACCCGTGGCTGACGCAGATCCCCGTTATTTTTCTGACGGGAAGGCACGACGTGGAGGCGGAGGTTCGGGGCCTCTCCTCGGGTGCGAGGGATTTCATCTCGAAGCCGGTGGAAAAAAGTATTCTGCTTCATCGAATAGAGCTTCATCTGCGCTTTGCCGCCTGGCAGTCGCACCTCGAGAACGTCGTCATGGAGATGTCGGACGGTATCGCCACCTCCTTCGCCGAGCTGATCGAATGTCGCGACGAGAACACCGGAGGGCACGTGATGCGCACCAGCAGGTACGTGGAACGGCTCGGGATCGAACTGATGAAGCAGTCTGCCTTTGCCGGGAAGCTTTCCGAATCGGAGCTGGAGATGATCGTGCGCGCGGCGCCCCTGCACGATATCGGAAAAATCATGATCAGCGACCGCATTCTTCTCAAGCCGGACCGGCTGAACGATGAGGAGTTCGCCGCCATGAAGCGGCACACGACCTTTGGCGCGGAAATACTGGAGAGCATGTACGCGCGCACTCCCACTCAGCGTTATCTTCAGTACGCCATGATGATCGCGGCGTCTCACCATGAAAGGTACGATGGAAAGGGTTATCCCCGGCGCCTCGTGGGGAACGATATTCCCCTCTGCGGTCGGATCATGGCGGTGGCGGACGTGTACGACGCGCTTGTCGACAACCGGGTCTACCGCAGGGCGATGAACCATACCGAGGCCTGCCGCATCCTCCTGGACGGAAAGGGCACACAGTTCGACCCCCTGCTCATTGAGGTGTTCGAGTCGTGTAATGTTGAGTTCGACAGAATGGCGCATTGACGCAAACTAAGGAGATGCAGCGGCTTGGAAGCCGAACGAGAAGAGGCGATCTTCACCGACGGAGACGACCTGGAGCGACGATATGCGGATCTCCAGGAAAAATACAGAAAATTCGAGAAGGAGCATCGGCAGCTCGAGCGGCTGCATCGCCGCCTTGAGAGCGACTGCAGGCGTGTCGGGATCATGTACAAGAGCGCGGAGCATCTGCGCGATTTCAACGAGGCCGAAAAAGACCTCCAGTATTTTTACAATCGCCTTCTGCTTCAGACCTGCGCCGATATCATTTTTGTGCTCGACAGGGACATGCGCGTCGTGCTCGCCACGGACACCCTGGCGAAATTTTTGGGGTATTCCGACGTGGAGGAGATCGTCAATCATCAGCTGGAGTCCCTGTTTTTCCACAGAATGCCCTCCGAGTGGATCGGGGAGACGACCGGAAACTGCCGCAGGGTATTCGAGACCTCCCTTCCTCTGAATTTTACCCGAAGACTGCTGCTTTTGGACGGAGAGGAATTTACCGCCGACTGCACCTTTTCTCCTGCTGTGGATAAAAATGGGACCCTTCATGGAGTGGTTTTCGTCATGCACGACGTCACCGAACTGGACAGGGCGAAGGAAAGGGCGGAGGAGGCCTCTCGGGCGAAGGGAAATTTTCTGGCCACGATGAGCCACGAGATCCGCACCCCCCTGAACGCGATCATCGGCCTCTCCGAGGTGGAACTGCGAAACGAGCTTCCGGACGGGACTCGCGAGAACCTCGAAAAGATCTACAACTCGGGATCGACGCTGCTAGGCATCGTCAACGACATTCTGGACATCTCCAAAATCGAGTCGAAGAACTTCGAAATTCTTCCGGCCGGCTACGAGATCGCGAGCCTCGTCAACGATGCGGTGCAGCTCAATATTGTGCGTGTCGGGTCCAAAAACATCGTGTTCAAGCTTTTCCTGGACGAAACGATTCCTGCCGTTCTTTACGGCGACGAGCTTCGAATAAAACAAATTCTGAATAACCTCCTCTCCAACGCCTTCAAGTACACGGACGCGGGCAGGGTGACCTTCCGGGTCGGATGGGAGCGGCGAGAAAACGCCGCCTGGCTGACTTTCGTCGTGAGCGACACGGGATACGGCATCCGGGAAGAGGACATGGGACGGCTCTTCGCGAGGTACAGCCAGCTCGACACCCGCGCGAACCGCCGCATCGAGGGGACGGGGCTTGGCCTCTCCATCACGAAGAACCTGGTGGACCTGATGGAGGGGACCATCTCGGTGGAGAGCGAGTACGGGAAGGGCAGCGTCTTTACCGTCGCGCTGCCTCAGAAGATCCTCGATGAAACTCCGCTGGGGACGGAAATGGCGGAATATCTGAAGGACTTTCGCCTCATGGAGAAGCATCGTTCGAGAGGGGGAAACTTTGTGAGAGCCTACATGCCCGGCGGCAGGGTGCTGGTGGTGGACGACGTGGCGACCAACCTGGACGTGATGCGGGGGCTTTTGCTGCCCTACGGACTGAAGATCGACTTCGCCTCCTCCGGGAGGGAAGCGATAGCGATGTTCCGCGAGGCGAAGACGAAATACGACGTGGTGTTTATGGATTACATGATGCCGGAGATGGATGGAATCGAGGCCACGCGTGTCATTCGGGAGGAGATCGGAACGGAGTACGCGCGCACGGTTCCGGTCATCGCGCTGACGGCGAACGCGCTGACGGGTAACCGCGAGATGTTTCTGGCAAACGGCTTCAACGCCTTCATCTCGAAACCGATAGACCTCATGCAGCTGGATACGGTCCTGAATCGGTGGATTCGAGACAGGCAGAGCCCGGCGGATGGTGAGGAAAACCCGGCCGGGATGGATTTGTCCGCCGCTTCCCATCCCCCGGAGGGAGAGTGTTCCATGGAGATGGACGTCGGGAAGGAGCATATCGAAGGGGTGGACCTCGTCGCGGGGTTGGAGATTTACGGGACCGCGGCAAGCTGGCTG